>JAHEBB010000333.1 GCA_024642575.1 Trueperaceae bacterium
TCTTCTAGTATTTCATTACTCATAACTGATTCTTGTTTCCGTCGTCTTCCCATTTCGTGTCTCCTGACTTGCAGTATTACTGCCTAGAGTCGTAAACACGAAATTCAGGAAACCCTCTTGGTAAGCCCTACCGTTAAAGTAAACCTCAAGGCCAGTGATGTTTACGCTAACACTCTTGATGGCATCTTCATTGAAAACAGCAATCAAATTATTCTGAACGATGTTGCTGTTTACGTCAATGAGAGACATGGTATTTACGTTACAGGTAACACAGACCTCCAATTCATCAATGGCTTTAGTATCTCAAATGACGGTGATGGCATAAATGTCAATGTGAGCGCAACTGAGCTTGCTTCTCTAAAACTAGACCAGTCCATTATTGATAAAAATGGCGAAAGTGGCATTGAGTACCGCTCAGAAAACGTCCTAAGCAAATTCTCAATGAGCAATAGCAAAATCGCAGAAAACACGACCTATGGTTTATATATTGCAGGTAAGCCTTCTGCCATTTCACTTGGTTTTCTGACACCTGCCAACAATATGCTTTTCAAAAATGGCTCAACAAACCTAGTAGATGCTCGAGACGCTAATTCGGGTACTATTCAAGCTTATGGGACCAACTTTGCAAGTCTTGCCTTTCCCTTTGTTGATGCAAACGGCTTAAAAAATGGTGCAAGTTCTTTGCTGCCTTATTGGCAAATTGTAAATCCTTTTAATAGCATTGACTTTGGCGTTGCTGAGTAAGGTAAAGCTCGAGCTTCTTTAGTCTTGAACGCTTTTGAACGCTACTTAGTTCAGACTAAAGAAGCATAAATTAAGATAGTAAGGAGAAGAAAATGAATACTCAGAAAAAGGTATTGTTGGTTTGCTTGGGTTTAGTCTTAAGTTTGCTCTTAGCAGCCTGTGGTCAAACAAATGACCCTGATTTAGCAGAAGCTAACCCCACACTCGAGACCCAAGGATTAAACTTTATAGTGAATAGTACCCTTGACAAACATGATAAGAATCCTGGTGATGGTCTTTGCGCTGCTGGGTTTGGAAATCAATGTACTTTACGCGCGGCAATTGAAGAAACAAATGCTCTACCCGGCTCAGACACTATTAGCGTACCTTCAGGGACTTATCTTTTGTCAAAAGGGAATTTGCGCATCAGTGACAATCTTGTGATTACTGGAGGGTTAAAAAATGCGACCATTATTGATGCTCAAAAACATGAAGCTGTCTTTACACTAAGTAATGGGTTTCCCACTAAACGCTTTAAGGTCGAGTTGCACCGCCTCACCATACGCAATGCGGGTTATACCGGCATTATGAACCTGGGTGCGCAGCTGCTGATAAAGCAAAGTGTTATTGCGCAAAATAACCCGAACACGCCGGCCAATAGTGCAGGCATCCTGAATGCTGAGGGAGGTACTCTAGAGCTTAATGAATCTATGGTGAACGCAAATGGCAATAGTAACACCTCACGTGGGGGTGGTCTGGTCAATCGCGCTAACAGTACTGCCCTGATTATTCGGAGTACCTTTAGCTATAATATTGCCCAAAAAGGTGGCGGCATCCATAACCAGGGCATCCTGACGGTTATTGACAGCACCATTAGTAATAATCGCGGTCAAGGTGGCAGTGGCGGTGTTCATAATGACGGCTATGCCAGTTTCAAAAATGCAACGATTGCTTTTAATAAAGGCAACATGCAGCAACTTGGAAGTGACGCTCCTGCAGGTGGTTTAGGAACATCAAAGGGTCAGGTTTGGCTTGGGAATACCATCATCGCCAATAATGAGAGTGCCTATTCCGCAGCTCAGGATTGCGCTGGTTCTATCGGTTCTCATGGCTACAATCTGATTCAAGATCCAAGCGATTGTTTTATTGACGTTTCAAATAACCTTTTTGGGCTTGACCCGTTGCTTTTGCCCCTTGGATTCAATGGTGGGTCAACCTCCACACACGCCATTCTGGCAGCCAGCCCAGCACGCAATGCTGGTAATCCAGCATTGCCAAATGGTGTTGCTACGGCTTGTGAACCAAGTGATCAGCGTGACAAGACCCGTGGGAGCTTTTCAACCAAACGCTGTGACATGGGCGCGTTTGAGTTTAATGCAAGCCCTGATCCTATCACAAACCCTTAAATACAAAATTGGAGGTCAGCATGGACACAAAAACTCAGTCACTCTACGAGCTACTTGGCGGTCAAGAAGTTATTCAGAAGGTGGTAGATGATTTTTATAAACGTATTCTGGCAGATACGCGCATTAATCATTATTTTGAGCATCTTGATATGACCAAGCAGCGTGCACACCAAAGCGCTTTTATAAGCCAAGTTTTAGGCGGGCCAGAACACTATTCTGGTCGTAGTATGCTTAATGCCCATAAAGGTCTTGATTTAAGCAAAGCAGATTTTGACGCGGTAGCTGGCTATTTGGCAGAAACCTTAGAAGCTTTTAACGTGCCTCAAGTGCATATTGATACGGTGATGAGTAAAGTTGCTGCGCTCGAGCGAGAAATACTTTATAAATCAACTTAGCATAATGAACCGCCTAGTCTTTAAACCCCGCAAGCAATTTCATTGTTTTTTAGTCACTTAAGGCTATACTTTTTATAAAGGGTTACCCTAATGATTTTGGATGCAAAACCTTTGAGGCTTAAGTTGCTTGGCTACCCTGAGGTCTATTTAGCTGAGGAACGTTTAAAGCTACCTACTCAAAAACTTCAAGCGATTCTGTATTTTTTGGCGCTTAAGGGGCAGGCCTCGCGTGAAGAATTAGCTGAGCTTTTGTGGGAAAGTGCAGCACGCCACCGTTTACGCCCAGAACTGCACCGACTTAAAAACTTAGCAGGTGCAGAATCTTGGTTGAGTTTAGACGAAATAGCAAGTGTTCGCTTAGATACTGACTTAGCAAACTTTGAACAGCATGTGCGCGCAGAGCGGTATAAGGATGCCTTAGAACTTCATCCTGAAAAAGTATATTTCCTGCAAGGCTTTGGCGTGGAGGATGCCCCGCAGTTTATGGACTGGCTTAGCATAGAGCGTGAACGCGTTAGGGGGCTATTTTGTGAAGCACTTGTAGGAAGAGCTGAAGAGCTTAGCAACTCAAATCAGTTTAGCGAAGCTTTGCACCTTGCACGCCTTTTAATTGAGCTTGACCCCTTAGATGAAAGCGCCTATAGGCTTGCTATGCGGCTCGAGTATGCACGTGGTCATATTCAGGCTGCACTTAAACAATTTGAAACTTGTCGGCGTGTCTTAGCTGAAGAGTTTGGTATGGAGCCTCTTGAGGAAACCCTCACTTTAGTTAGAGAAATTGAAAAAGGTAAGGCTTTACCCGTCTTTGCTATTACGGAACAAAAGCGCTTACCTCCTCAATTACTCAGACCTCCAAGTTTGATAGCGCGTGAAGTAGAGTGGGCGCGTATGGAGGCTGCTTTTAGTGCAGGTCAAGCCATTTTTATTTCGGGCAGTGCGGGTGTAGGCAAAACCAGACTTATGCTTGACTTTGCTAGTAGCAAAGGGGATGTCGTCATGGCTGAGGGCCGAATCGGCGATAAAAACATCCCCTTTAGTAGTGTGGCACGCTTATTTAAAAGTTACATAGAAACTTTCCCTAATCGTCCGCTCGAGCCTTGGGTTAGCCGTGAATTAAACAAGTCTTTTTCGCATGATTATGATTCAAGAGCAAACCATTCTCGAAATGAAACCTCTGATTTGCTCAATGCCGCTACTGCCTTTTTTAATCATGCAGCTGAGCACATGAGTGTTTTTCCTACAGATAACTTGCACTACTTTGACACTTTGAGTGCCGATATTTCTAACTATGCTGCAACTGAGCTTCATAAAAGAACAGTATTGAGCGCAAAAAAACAATGCGCTATCAATACTTTTCGTACGGATGAAATGCCCCCCGAATTTCACCCCATGCTCGAGCATTTTGTCTCCCATGGTTTAGGTATTCATATTGAACTCGAGCCACTTAACATAGAAGCCGTCAAAGCCCTAATCTTAAGCCTAGAACTTTTTAGTAGCGATGAGCTAATGAGCAGACTGCATAAACTAACTTCTGGTAACCCACAATTTTTAGTAGAAACGCTTAAATCGCTTTATGTTTCAGGCCAACTAGATACTATTCCTGAAAAAATTGCCTTACCTGAAAAAATTGCTTATACGCTTAGTAAGCGCCTAGACGGTCTTTCAAGCGTAGCCCTAAGGATTGCCAAAGCAGTTGCCACTTTAGAGCTAAGCCTAAGTATTGAAAGGCTAGCAGATGTGCTTGAGCTTAATGCCTTTGATATAGCAGAAGGTATTGCCGAACTTGAAGCGGTGCAAGTATTTGCCAATAATCAGTTTGTGCATGATCTATTGCAAGAAACCGCTAAGAAAAAAACACCTGCTGCTGTGCAACGTCATCTTCATAAGCGCGCTGCCACTTTGCTTGAGCAAGAAAAGCCCATAGCCTCACGAATCGCACATCATTATTTAGCTGCTGATGAGCGCGAAAAAGCCTTGCCTTGGCGCTTAATTGCTATTGAAGAGGCCGTGAGTAGTGGCTTTTTAAGTCAAGCTTATGAATGGCTCGAGGAACTTTTATTTGAAGCACCTGAAGAAAGTAGAACCTATCAGAAAGCTCTACTTCTTAAAGGCGAAATTTTGCTTCAACAAAATATTACGGGGGCCATTGCCTGCTTTCAAGAAAGCCTAGAATTAAGCAAATACATTCATAGTGATATAGAACTTAAAGCCTTAGAGGGATTAGCCCAGTGTGCCAGACGAAACCGAAATTTCGAACTAGCCTCAAGTTATCTTCAAGAGGCACTGGCGTTTCCTCTTGAATCAGGTAAAAAGGCTAGCTTGCATCATCTTCAAGCTGTAACCCTTGCATTTATGGGTAACTTAAGTGAAGCTGAAACCGCCTTTATCAAGGCAATTCAGGAAGATCCTGAATGTTTTCAGTACCAGTTTGGATTTGCCACCTTTCGCTGGCATCAAGGCCGTATTCGTGAAAATGCAGACTTATTACTTTCACTTTTAAGACGCCACCCGGACAAGGCCAAAACGACACTGATTTATCATAATCTTGGTACAAGCTTTTGGGCTTTAGGTGAAACAAAAGAAGCTTTAAGCTGGATGCAAAAAAGTTTAGGGATTTGGCAATCTTCTGACAATACTCAAAATGAAGCCATGACGCTTTTAGGATTAGGTTCAATTCAACTTAGCTTTGCCCATTACACTTCAGCTTTATCATCATTTGAAAAAGCAGAGCAGCTATTTCAAAACATGGGGGCTCTGAGTCGAGCAGCTGATGCACGTAGTCGCATGGGCTATACCTATTGTTTATGCGGCCAATTGACTCGAGCTTTAGCATATTGCCAAGAAGCACTTGATGTTCTTAGAGAGCAGTCAGAGCCTTTTTTACTTAGTTATGCACTAAGCTTTTTAGCAACATCACAGCTAAAAGCAAGAAACTTGACAGACGCTCAAACTTGCATTAGTGAGGCTATACAAGTCGCAGAATTTAGTCAGCACCCACTTGCTTTACTTATTTCTTTACCTATAGAGGCAAGTCTGGCATTCGCTACGGGAAACCCTGTAAAAGCCAAACAGTTAAACCAGCGCATTTTAGACATTGCTAAAACAACAGCAATCCAAGAAAGTTTAGCTCGAGCCCTTCTCTTTGAAGCGAGTTTGAACTCAGAGAAGTCTGAGGCGATTACTCTGGCTAGCCAAGCGCTCGAGCTTGCAGAGCAACATGGCTGGGCGCATCTTGCTTTTGAGGCAGAAAGTTTTTTGCTTCAGCAGGGTTTGGGGGAGCGTTATCTTAAACAACGCTTGATGTGGCTAGCTGAGTTACAAAAGCACGCACCTTCCGGTAGTTCATTTGAATACCTTTAAGGCCATTTTATTGATTGGGAATGACAGAGCTGTAAAAACCTTGTACAAAAAGTCACGAGAACCAACGTGCCAAGACAACAGCCAATGCTAAACTTTAACCACTATGACTCTTTTAGCCAAAGCTGCTTCAGGACAGCGACTAAGCACTTCAGAAGCTATCCACCTTTATAGCTTGCCCCTTTTTGACCTCTCGAGCGCCGCACATGAAGTTCGTAACTTGCGTACCGACCCAAGCATTGTCACCTACCTTATTGACCGCAATAT
>JAHEBB010000334.1 GCA_024642575.1 Trueperaceae bacterium
TGCTTTAGGGGGTAAACACGAAATTCAGGAAACCCTCGGAGTGGAGGCTAAAAGCTAGATTCATAAACATATAAAAGAACCCGATTTCAAAAAATCGGGTTCTTTTATATGTTTATGGCTTCAACATCATCTTGCAATTCAGACACTAGTGCTAGTTCAACAGCTTTATCTACCGAGAGGAGCTTTCCTTTGCTCATGAGTTCTTTAAGTACTGACTCACCTAGGTGCTTCTCAGCTTTGACTAAATCTCTCTCATAGTGAGCTTTTAAAAATGTCTTGAGTGATTCAGTAACTTGTTCTAATCCTTGAGAAACGCCCCAAAGTGTTGCAGCTAGCTGATACTTTTGTTTTTGTACGGCTATGCTGGCAAGCCCTTCTAAAGCTGAAGCCATGCCTCCTAAGTCGCTTACCTCATGAGCTAGTCTTAAACCCTTTTCAAAATAACTGGCTGCTTGCTCAAAGTCTTGCTTTAAGTAATAAACTAAACCATACCCCTGTAAAACATTGGCAACATCTCGTGGCATTCCTAAGTCTTTGGCAATCTTGCTACTTTTCTCTAAAAGATTTAAAGCAATATCAGCCTGATTATTGTGACAGGCAATGCAAGCTAAGTCATTTAATATTTGCCCTTCTATATTTTTACTGCCAAGTTCTTTGAAGTGTTCAAGGCTTTCTTGCAAATAGTTTTGCGCCTTAACAAAGGTACCTTCTAGATACATGATTTGCCCAAGATTTCTTAAAACGTTTGCTTGGTAGGTAGTATCAGATAAGTTTTTATAAATTTCTAGGCATTCCTGGTAAAGGGTTATTGCTAAATCATAATTCTGCTGCATTTTTGCAAGTAAACCCAAATTTTCTAGCGAAATTGCAGTGCCTCTCTTATCGTTTAACTCGCGTTTTATTTCTAAGCTTTGATTTAGCAGTTCATGCGAATCCTCAAGCTTTCCTCTTACCCAAGCTATGCCAGCTAACTGGTTAAGCGTATCAGCTAAAACTTGTTTATTACCTAAGCTTTTAGCAAGTTCTTCGGCCTCTATGAAATAAGGTTCCGCTTCATCATTGGCAAAGTTACTACGCAGGAGCGCACCTAAGGCATAGATTGCTTTTAGATACGATTCGCTGTTCTTTTCTGGTGCATTATTTACAGCATTTCTTAAATAATCTACACCTTCCTGAAAGTAGCTTCTAATTTCCCAGAAACGTCTTAGGGATGTAGCTTGTCTTAGAGCGTGTTCGGGTTTATTTGCTAAATTCCAGCTTAAAGCGGCTCGCAGGTTGTCATGTTCTAGCTCGAGCCTGTTTAACCACTCGAGCTGCCCCTTTCCTATAAGCTTTGGCTCAGCTTCTTCGCTCAGCTTCAAATAGTAAGCAGCGTGTTTTTCTCTGAGTTCAGGGTAGTTTGGGTCACGCTCGAGCTTTTCAAAAAGGTACTGATATAGCAACATATGGTAATTAAAACGCCCATCAGCACTTACCCGTAAGAGGGCTTTATCGACCAGACTTCTGAGTATAGGTAAGGTTGCGCCCACCACCTGACTAGCACTGTCTCGACCAAAGCCCCCTTGAAATATAGCCAGATGAATTAGGACTTTCTTCTCTGAATCCGACAGCAGTTTAAGTGAATAGTCAAATGTCGCCCTTAAGCTCTGATGCCGCTCACTTAAGTCCCTTGACGGGCTATAAAGCGTGTCCAGGTCTTGCCGAATGGAAAGTTCAATATCTTTTGCTGGCATTAGTCTTAGGCTTGCAGCAACCAGTTCAATACCTAACGGCAAACCCTCTAAGAGCCTGCAAAGACTAATTACTGTCGGAAGTTCTTCATCAGTCAGGTTATAGTTAAGCTTTGCCCTCCGTGCACGATCACTAAAAAGCTGTATCACCTCAAAAGTCTGCGCCACTTCTAGACTGATGTGCTCAGTGGTTGGCAAACTTAAGCCTCTAATGTCGTAAATGCTTTCTTCGCTTATATTTAGCGCCTCACGTGAGGAAACCAGCATAAAAAGATTAGGGCATTGTCTGAATAAATCTGAGCAAAGCGTTGCCGCTGAAGTCAAATGCTCAAAATTATCAAGAATAAGCAAGACTGATTTTTCCCCTATGAATTCACAGATTTGTTTGAATGGCTCTGCATTACCTAGGTTTAAACCAAGTGTTTTTGCAAGACTTAGCGTTATCTGGCTCTCTTCATTAAGCGACTCGAGCCCAACAAAATAAATACCATCCTTAAACTGCCCTTCATGCAATAGCTCGAGCCCGACTTGTTCTGCCAAACGTGTCTTACCTATCCCACCTTGACCATGCAGGGTAATGACCCTGAGGCTCGAGTTTTTGAGCAGGTCCTTAATTTCGGTAAGTTCTTGTACTCTGCCTACAAAGCTGCTGCTTCTTGCCTGCAAATTGCTAGGTGTTGCTTGTAATTCGGGCAAAAAGGTCTGGGTTTTTAGACTTATTTCTGCTGACTCCAGGTCAAAGCCGTAATCATTTGCCAATTTTTTGAGTTCTGCCAAATCAGGGTGGTTTCCAGCTAGCATAAACCCATAGAGCTGCCTTAACTCTTCAGGTTCAGGCTCAGGTGCGCCGCTCACTTTGTAGCCTTTGGCGGCTAGTCGTGCCGCCTCTTTAAAACTAGCTTGCGCAACTTGTTGAGCCAAACGCAAAAAGGCTTTCCTAACCAAAAGCGCCAAATATTCACGTGTACCATAAACCCAGTCTTCCAGCTCAACAGGCATATCTTTTAGGCTAAAGCCGTCTAAAAATGCCCCACTATATAGCTCAGTAACTTTTTGATAGTCTTGGCGCTCCCAGGCTACAAGCAAGCCTTTAGCATCTGAAGCTATTACCGAAACAACTCTGCTTCCTTCTAACTCAAGGGCTTGTTCAGCCTCACTACGCAAATGATTAATGGCAACCCTCAAACTTGACATGGGGTTACTCGCACCTAGGTAGAACAGCTCTGCTAAATCTGCCCGACTTTTTGACCCTTCAACCGTTAGGTAAGTAAGAAGTAATAGCGGTTTCGGTCGGCTTAAGCTACTGCCTTCAAGCTCGAGCCGTCCTAAGGTCTTTAACTGCATAAATGCAGTATAAACTGCCTATGTCTTGGCAAGGTTTCACATTAGTCAGTTTATAGCAAGTCTAAAGTTTACTTAAATTCACTGCTTAATTGCGTTCTCCAAGAAGCTTGCCCCAATAATCATGTTTTCTTTAATTTGCCTACAATGGCTAAATCTACAGACTTAAACCGTTTCAACTGGCGTATAAACCCTAACCTTTTTGGCTAAATACTTTGTACCTAAACGAGTTTTTTAGGCTACTGCACTCATCTAAATCTTCAAATCATTTTCAAGTGAAATTAGTATTCACCTGTGTATACTAATCCCTTAAAACAACAGCGGAATGTTTGGCATATTAAGCATTTTTCCAAAACATTGAGATGGCGTTTGCCACCTCAATGGGACGCGTCAAAGTGGGAACATGACCTGCATCTTTTAGGATGACTAATTCCGATTTTGGAATGAAACTCGCCAAGTTTTGAGCATCTTGTAGTGGAACTATATTGTCTTTTTCTCCATGAATAATTAAGGTTGGCTGGCTGATGTTTGTAAGATCGCCGCGCATATCAACCTCTTTACTCACCTTTCGGAGGGCAATCGCACTTTCTTGGGAAGCGCGATTAATAATCTGACGCCCCCACCTCTTAAGGTGTTCGGCGTTCGACTCGGGCACGCAGAGTTCTACAAACTGCGAAAGGGTGGCATCGTAAGCCATCTCCAATCCTTGTAAAAAAGGGTCATTTTCTTGACTCTCTTGGACATGATAGAGTCCATCAACGATAACAAGATGAGTAATGCGCTTTGGGCTGCGAAGGGCTGCTCCCAATGCTGTTTGTGCCCCTGCTGACTCTGCTGCGAGTATGCACTTCTCTACCCTATAGGCATCTAAAACAGTAAATAAATCGTCAATTAACGCCTTGTTGGTAATCGTTTGGGCAGGTGCAACGGAGGCACCTGAACCTCTGTGGTCGTAGGCTATTGTTCTAAAAGTTTCACTTAAGATGGAAAAAGGTTCAGCCCAAAGTTCCCAGCTACCAATCCAACCGCCAATACCAACAATAGTTGGGTTTTGTCTAGAACCAAAACTTGTCGTATATAGCTTTGCCTCGGCTGCGGAAACAAACATAAGCTGCTCCTTTTTTTGGAGTAGCATAGCAGGTTTAACTATCTATAGCCGAAAGCGCTCTAAGAAAAATAAGGGTTTCCTACCAAAGCAGGAAAGATTCTACGTTAGGATAAGCTTGATGCGAAAGAGGCCGTCCCATCTGCGCTCCTTATTTTCACTTCTTATTTTTGGGATCGTAGCAACCTTACTTATTTTTGCAGGAGCAGACTCGCTCTGTCGATTCGATATATCCAGACGCTTGCCCTATTACCCAAATGCTCAACTTATAAAATCAGAAACGGACTCTTTTAGGCTAAGAGCCTTGGGTAGAAGCGAAATGGTTTTTGAAACCTCAGATGATGAACAAACCGTGGCTGAGTGGTACCGAAACCTCAACCTCGAGCAAATTGACAAAGGGCTTTTGCGAGGTCTTGCTGACATTCAGAGGTATTTTGAATCTGACGAAAAAGGCAAAATGCTTATTTATTATAGAACCAGTTGTGGCCTATAAAGGCCGACCAATGATTGGATACTGCTCTACTTCGTACACAACCCCGGATACGGGCGCTGAAACATCAGATAGCCAATGGATGACCTGGGCAGCTACCTGATCGGGTTGTAAAAGCTTGCCTGAAGGTGCTTTATTTTTAGGGATATGATCAAACCAGTCTGTCGCCTGCCCCTCACTAATCTGCAAGGCAATTTCATTGCGACTTAGCGTCCAGCCAGGGTTTATTTGATTAACTCGTATTTTATCTGGTGCAAGAGCGTTTGCAAGATTTCGCGTCAACGTCATAAGGCCCCCTTTAGAAATAGAATAATCAAGCAAATTGGTGTGTCCACAGTAAGCATTAACTGAGCCAATATTGACTATCGAACCTTGACCCTGTTTTTTCATCTGCGGAACGGCTGCCTGAATTAAAAATAGCGGTGTTCGTAAATTTATGGCAATCATGCGATTAAAGAACTCGAGACTCGTTGTGTTCAAATCACTCCGTGCGGTCGAAGCTGCATTATTGACCAGTCCGTCTAATCTTCCATAATAGTCAAGGGTTTTTTCAAGTATGACCAAGGCACTTTCAGCTTGACTGATATCTGCAACCACATAAGGTTGCCCCAAACGCTTAGCAGTTTCGACCGTTTCTGCTTCATCCAAACCGTGGAGCATAACCTTTGCACCTTCTTTAAGACAGCGTTCTGCGGTAGCTTCCCCAATACCCGTGCTCGAGCCTGTAATCAAAATCACCTTATCTTCAAGCAGCATTTAAAAGCCAACCTCCTTTGATACTGAACCCACCCAGACTTGTTTGTTAGGATATTTTACCGCCATATAATCAACAAAAAGTTGCGGGTTTTCGCGGTTCCCTTCAAACATATCGTAATGGGTAGGAACAGACAATTTCACCTCGAGCCCGCCAAGCAAATCAGCCGCCTCTTGATAAGTCATATTGCCAATAATTCCTGTTTTATACCTAACGGCATCTCGACCATTAATGGGAACTAGGGCAACTTCAAACTGCCAAGCCGCTAACTGTGCTTGGAGTCCTTCCCACCAAACGGTATCACCTGCATGGTAAAGCGCCTTGCCCGCACCTTCTATCACGTAACCAAGATAAGGAAAAAACCCTTCAGGTGTTTGTTCAAAAAATTCATGAGCAGCTTTAATCGCTGTTACCTTCAAGCCACTATGTAAAATACTTTCTTTATCATTTAAAAGGATAAGTTTTTCATGGCTCACCCCGAGAGACAACATTCTGGCCTCATGTGCCTTGGGCGCTATGAAATGCGCCTCAGTGTGTTGGGCAAGCTCTGCTACAGCAAAAGGATCTAAGTGATCAAGATGGTCATGAGTACACAGCACAAGTTGCACGTTTTTTGCATCAATTGCGTCAAAAAGCGGCGGAACATTGCGTCTTTCCATCGCCATCAAAAATGGATCAATAAGCAGCGTGGCCCCTGCAAGCTTTACAATAAAACTATGCTGTCCA
>JAHEBB010000019.1 GCA_024642575.1 Trueperaceae bacterium
GCCTGACTGGTATCTGCTTGAAGTTCAAACCTATTTGGGCGCGTATCAACCCGGTTATATCTATATGATTTACAACAAAAGTTGGCAAGAAGGCTTTTTACTAGGCTTTCCGCAAGTGAGATTGCAAGAAGGCAAGGTGCGTTTTAGCTCGAGCCTCGAAATGAGTGCTTTGCCAAGTTTTGACCCTGAAACCAAAAGGCTCACGCTCTATAGTCGCTCGAGGGGTGCTGGGGGTTGCGGCGACTTAAGCATTTACCGTTTTGAGTATGAGTTTGCCTATCTGGTAGAAACGAGGGCACAGTCTTGTGAAGAAGCAGATGCTCAGGGTGAAGACATGATTCTTGACCCATCTGACTGGCCGATTATCTGGTCAGAATAATTAAAGTTTGGCTAGGCTAGCTTCAAACCAACCTCGTAGCGCAATCAAGCGGTTAATCAGGCTTTCCTGAAAGCGGTTTTTTACAAAAGGGATAGCGGGCACTTTGGCAGCTATCACCCCATAAAATAGGACAGAGCCCTGTCCATCAGGCACAATCAACATGCTGGTAAAAAGATTATCTGGTTCAAAGATAGGAAGCAGATTAAAGCGCAGGGTGCTTTCATTGACAATATCGACCAAAATAGCATCATCGTTTTGGCTGACAAAATAATCGGCGCGGTAAACATTTTCCCCAAAGGTTGTGTCGTCTTGCATCATCAAAATTTCGGCCTCTTGAGGCACGCTGGTAACCAGCGGGTCAGCCAGAGCAGCTTTAGCTTTACTATTGCTAATGGCGTAGCTATGTTTAAAAAGTTCCCGCATGCGCCCATAGGTTAGCGAATAATACTCAATGCCTTGCATGGTGCTTACCGAGCGCAGCAGATTATAAAGCTCGAGCTTGTTCAGCTTTGCTTGTTCAGCCTCGGTCAAACGAATGCGGGTTAAAACTTCAACGGTAGTCTGCCCTTCACGCTTGTTTAGTTCAGTCTTGATACGTTCGGATAAATCATGCCCAGGCAAAAGGCTAAGGGTTGAAAATTTATCCTGATAATTGAGTAAAACCTGTTTGCTATCAAGCTCTTTCCAAAGGGTGTCGGGTAACAAGGCGCTTTGCGCTTGTGCTAGGGAAATGAGGGTAAATACAAGAATAAAAGCCTTAAAGCATTTCAGCATAAGGCTCGAGTTTACCTTTTCAAGATGAGTTTTCTTTGGCAGGGTTGTGATTTTGTGTATACAAATAGCAATCGCTTACAAAGCTGGACTTTTAGGAAGGTAATGTCCGAAATCTGATACACCGCCTTTGGCTACTTATTCGGCAAGTTCAAGCGCAATCTCAAACATTTGGGTATAGCTTTTTTCGCGCGCTTCGCTTGGGTCTTCCTGGTGGCTTATAAGGCTATCACTCACCGTACAAATGGCTAAAGCGTCCACGCCAAATTTGGCGGCAAGCGTGTAAAGCGCTGCCGCTTCCATTTCCACGGCTAAAACCCCATAACTTGCCCAGAGTTTCCAGGCTTCAGGGTCATCGTTATAAAAGACGTCACTGGATAAAATGTTGCCGACCTTTACATCGATACCTTTAGCCAAGGCACCGTCATAGGCTTTTTTAAGGAGTTTAAAACTGGCTGTCGGCGCAAAATTCATGCCCGAAAATCGGTGGCTATTGATGCCTGAATTGCTTGAAGCTGCCATGGCAATAACCACATCACGTAGTTTAAGCTCAGGCTGCATTGCGCCACAGCTTCCTATGCGAATCAGGTTTTTAACCCCATAGACATTGATAAGTTCATGGACATAGATAGAAATTGACGGCATGCCCATGCCTGTACCCTGAACCGAAACGCGCTTACCCTTATAGGTTCCAGTAAAGCCGAGCATGCCCCGAACCTGGTTATAGCAAACAGGATTTTCTAAGAATGTTTCAGCAATATGCTTGGCTCTTAAAGGGTCACCAGGTAACAAAATGGTTTCGGCAATTTCACCGGCTTTAGCTCCAATATGGGGGGTACTCATAGATAGTCTCCAGAAATAAGCGCCTAAGCATTAGGCAAATATTTAACTTATTTTGCCATCATAACAGATTCATAAAAATCTCCGTTTAAAGGCAAAATAATCGGGCTTTTTTACCTTTGGGTTTAAAGTCCTAAGTCTTTAGGACTTTGACGTCTGGGCGTAGTGAAGCCCCTGTTTTAGACTAAACCAAAATAGGTAGAACGAGCATGCTGGCACTAGGAGGTGTTATCTATTTCGCCTGTTAGGTAGCGTTCTACCAAGGGAAAGCGAGGTGGTTATAGCTTGAATTGTATGGAGTGCTATAACGGGCTCGAGCTCTCGAGCCCCTAGAAGGTATACAAGCTACCCCAACGAAATTGGAGGACTGTGATGTTAAAGCTAAGATATGCTTGGCTACTAAGCCTTTTGATAGGCTTGGCCTTGCTCATTAATGCTTGCGGCGAAACAAGCTCTGTCGTAGACCCCCCACCAAGCGTAAAACCAGGCAGTATAGAGCTGGTCATACAAGGGATAGGCGAAGCTCAAATTTTGGTGGCTTCAGAGGGCAAGACCATTTTTGATGGTGTTGTTGTTGGCTCGCAAACCCTAGAAAACTTAAAACCTGGTCAATATGCAGTTGACGGTATGCCCGTTGACCGTTGTATTGATCCAAGCGCCAGAATGGTAACGGTTACGGCTAATAAAACCACTCGAGTCGAAATGACGTATATTCAAAATTCTACGCCTGCAACAACGAGTCCCGTTGCAACGCTCGAGCTAAAAGCCGTTCAAGATGATGCCGGGCGAGATTTGCCCGTTCAAAAAGAAATTAACGCAGTCAAAGATGTCATGCTTTATGCTGCGCAAACCGAAGAACCTGTATGCGTGCTAGTTGAAGCCAAAGATGCTTCGGGTCAAGCTGCTGCCAATGCCCAACTGGCTATTACCATTGCCGATGGTACAGGTATCAGTGACCGCATTGCTATTATGCGTGGTTGTAACCCAACAATCCAAGGGCTAGATATGACACCTCTGGCCTTCCGTGACGGTATTTTTACCGATGCTAAGGGTAAGGCAAGTTTTACCCTTTATGCTACTTTTGGTAGCCCTGAAGCCAGCAGCCCTATGTTTGCTGAAGAACCTGCAAAAATTGTTATAGGTGCAGAAAATGAAGATGGCAGTTTGGCAATTGCCGAATTCAAAGCTTTCTTCTTTAATCTTACTCACTTGTACTTCAATAAAACCTATACCGATCAGCGCGTTGGGGCTAGTTTTGATGAAACCAATATCTTTAACCCCCGCGGTCTTAATAACTTTGGCATTCAAGTTGACCTTTACACCAAACAGCCCAGTGCCAAACTTGATGTAAAAACAGTGGGTTTTTTGCGCTTTGAAGTGCTTGAAGAACTAGATAAAGACGGCAAAGCTGCTGATGTTGTTCATTTTGAAGATTATGGCGACCTCATCAGTTCAGGCATGAATGACGTTGCCGTTGACCGAGACGGGTTTATCAGCGTGGTTCCTAATGCCACCGTAAAACTCAGTGATTTGCCTATTCAAGCAAAAATAAAAACCTACCTCATCGTCCAAGTAACCTTTGGTGATCAGACTTATAACTTCCGCCTAAAAGATTTCACGGTAAACAAACGTTGGCAAGGAAGTTATCTATCCATTGATAAAGAAGTTGATCATCATGTATTGACCTGGGCCGGCCCAGAACATCATCTTTATGAAGTTGCCCTGCCCAAAAACTTGCTCGATCATACGCTTGCTGCTAAAGATGATCCTGCCGTTAGCTCAGCCAGCGTTTTCACGGCTACCTACACCATTAATGTCACCAATGAAGGCAGCGAAGCCCTTTATGATCTTACGATTGCTGACGCTTTACCTGCTGAACTGGGTGTCATTAGCAGTAGTCTAGACCCTGCGGGCGCTACTTATGATGGTATTAACCATGTGGTTACCTGGAACTGGCTGGCAGTGCCCGATACACGCTTTGAAAAGCTCGAGCCTGGACAGTCCATTAGCGCCACTATAGAAGTTTACCTAAGGCAAAAACCCGGCTTCTGTATGGACACTGAAGATGTTACTGCTGCCCAAAGCTATCAAGTTGCTCCTGTGGGTCAAGCCGTCAATGGTACTTACTGCTACGCAGACCCTTATGCCCTGATAGACGGAAAAGATGCTGATGATGTAACGGCAACCTTCTATACAGGTGCGGCTCTAGGAGACGGTGGTCATCAGGTCAAAGTAGATTTCTTGGGTGAAATGCATAAAGATGCTGTTATTATTTATGCTGTTCGCCCTGTCTTTAGCCTTGACAAAAAACTAATTGATCCTCAACGAACCTTAGAAGTTGGCGAAGTGGCTTACTTTGACATTAATATTGCTAACACTTACCGAGCACGTTACGATAAGCTCGAGACCAGCTACCCCACCGAGTTTAAAGGCCCAAGGTATAACCCTTATGGCAGAAACATTCAAGTAAAAGATGTTTTTGATACTGGTCTTGACTTTGTAAGTAGCTCAGCTCTAAATGTCTCTGGTACAAGCTACGCTGCCAATTATGTGGCTGATAAAGCCGTTCGCTGGAATACCGTTCCAGTGATGGATTACCGCGCAACAGGCACCGCCAGAATTGCTTTACGCGCTGATTTGCCATCACCCGTTGACATGACAGTTGCCCCTGCCGTTGATCTGGGTATCACCTGTGATCCAATAGATGATTACTGGTATAACTGCGCCTTCTTAGACGCCGATAACCTAAATCAACCTGAAACCGAGCCCTGGAATGCTGATATGGGCTGGACGCAAATTGAAATGCGCCCCTGGACGGCAGAACCTTTGCATCATAGTATGCATGAAAACCTGCGTTATGGCATAAAAGACTGTGAAGGCGTTAAAGTTGTAGCTCCTCCAGGAAAACCCTGGATTGAGTTAGACAGCGTATCCGAATACAGCCTGGGTGACCCCAATACTGCCGTTGCCCTGTCTGGTGTCAGTGATGGCGATGTCTATTACTACTACTTCACCATCACCAATACGGGTTTAGGTAATGCTACAGGTGTAAGCCTTGAGGCTAAGCTTGATTGTAGCGGCGACCCCGCACAAATCACAGCCAGCACTAGTGCTCACCGTCTATGGGCCTATGACACGACCAGCTCGAGCTGGACCTTTGTTGCCAATGCGAGCTTTGCTGGACCAGAAAATGGTCAATGCACCGTGCGCTTTGCCCCCCAAGACCTAGCTTTTGGCGACCCTGATCCTGTCTTCTTGTATTCCGTAGAAACAACTGCAAATGATACAGGTGGTGTGCATATTACTGCAACTGCAAGTTACACCAATGCAAGTTTGCAAGCTCCTTTGCTGCCACTTAAAGTTACTGAAGACACCTCGATTTCTCCTTAAAGGGTTCAGAAGTAGTTTTGAGTAGTTGCTAAACAACAAATAAGTCTGCCCACAGTTTTGTGGGCAGACTTATTTGTTGGCTTATTGTTATAAAGCGTTTCAGCAAAAAGCTTTAAGCACCTTTAATAATGCCACGCTCTCTTGCCCAAACGACGGCCTCAGCTCTCGAGTGTAAATCTAGCTTTTGATAAATTTGGGTCACATAGTTTCTTACGGTATGTGTTGCCAAGTCTAAAGTTTTAGCAATAGAGGCATTATTTAACCCCCTTGCGATAAGCTCGAGCACCTCTTTTTCTCGTTCAGTTAATATCTCGACATCGTTGCTAAAAACTTTGGTTTTTACCTGAGCAAGTTTTTGCATAACCAGTTTTACAAAGGGCTCTACCTCTTCAAGAGCAGCTCGCAGGGCCTCGTTCAGCCGTTCTTCGGTGAGCTTTGTGCTGCTGATATCTAAGAAACTAAGTAAGACATGGGTTTCACCAAAGAAATCAAACGGTTCTGCATTTAGCAAGACGATTTTTAGCGCCCCACATTTACTCAGCAGATGGTGTTCATGAGGTTCAATCGATTGTCCCCGTTTGAGGCTTTCTTCAAATTGTTTAAAGGCTCTTAGTTCTGAAACTTGCTGAAGCTTGTGTACGCTACAACCTAAGAGTTCCTGACGCTGATAGCCAAGTAAATTTAGAAAGCTATCATTTACCCCTACAATGCTGTGATTCTCTAAACGCATAATGACCAAGGGGGCAGGACTGTGGTTAAAAACATTCTTTATGAAACTTCCAGGAATGACAAAGTCTTTGTTAGGCAGAGCTTGAAAGGTTTGTTCATTTTGCCGAATGTCCTTGCTAGATTTTAGTGAGCGAGGGGGTTTTTGAGGACGGCTAATTTCCAATGTACCAAGGATCATGACTGGCTCCTTCAGAACGTTCAGTACAAACTAGGCTCCCATTCCTGGTTTGTAATTGTTAGAGATAAAGAACGAATCGCCCTTCCAGAAAACCTTCCTTTCTAGCAAATTATTTATTTGGCAAAGCTTAAAATCAACCGTATAGGACTTACATTTCTGTCAGCAATTTACGGATAGTGCAGGTATCATCTGGTCAAACACCCTTGAGGTGCAGGTATCATCTGATAATTGATAGCAGGCATCATCTGGTCATTGATAGCAGGTATCATCTGGTCATAAGTAGCAGTTTTCGGGCAGCCACCCGCACATTTTGAACTATACCTTGCTAGACAAACGATAAGATAAGGAGCTAGCTTCTCATTCTTAAACTGCCATTTTGCCCAATTACTGGGATTTTCTCACCAAAACGTCTGTGCGATTTTTTAAGTCAGGCAAAAGCTCGAGCCCCAAACCGGGTCTATCTGAAACGCTGATAAACCCTTCTTTCACAACTGGAACTTCTGTAACCAGGTCTTTATACCAACTGTTGTAATAAGCTCTAACGCTTTCTTGGACCAGCGCATTGGGAGCATGCAAGGCTAAATGGGTCGATGCTGCCAGTACCACAGGCCCGGTGCAATCATGAGGTGCAACAGGCAAATGCCAGGCTTCTGCCATCGCGGCAATTTTGCGTGCTTCGCTTAAGCCGCCACACCAGGAAAGGTCAAGCATAATAATACCTGCGGCATTGGTTTCTAAAAGATCTCGAAACGCCCAGCGACTGCCGAGGGTTTCCGAGGCACAAACGGGCGCTTTAGATTTTTCGGTGTAACGCTTCAGGTCTCCCAGGCTATCCATGCGTATGGGGTCTTCGTGCCAAAAGGTATCAAACTCTGCTAACGCTTCAGCAATGCGTATGGCTGTGGGTAAATTCCAGAGCGAATGAAACTCCACCATGATGTCCATCTTATTGCCAACGGCGCTGCGAATTTTGCGAAAAGGCTCGAGCGCTTTAGCTAAATCTGGAGCTGCAATGTAATGACCTCGGGACTGCTCGGCATAAGGGTCAAAAGGCCAAATTTTCATGGCATTAATACCTTGAGACAAAAGGCTTTCTGCCAGTTCGTCAGCATGGTGTAAAAAAGCATTTAGGTCATCTAGGCCATCTTTTTGAACCGCGCCTAGCCCCCAGTTCTTGCTGCTTTGTGAGATGCCTTTACGCATATATTCAGCACCAGCACAGGTATTATAGGTACGAATTTTGTCACGAACCTTGCCCCCTAAGAGTTGATAGATAGGCTGACCCAAAGCTTTGCCAAATAAATCCCAAAGGGCAATATCAATGGCGGAGTTGCCTCTGACTTCAGCCCCGCTACTCCTAAACCCCAAATAAAAGTTATTAAGGTCCTGCCAGATGGCTTCAATTTCTAAAGGATTACGTCCCAAAACCTTTTGCTGGGCAAAATCATGCAAGTAAGCTTCAACTGCTGGTGCACCCATGAAGGTTTCACCTAGACCAGTTAGGCCTTCATCGGTATGGAGTAAAACCCAAACTAAGTTAGGGTGCTTTTCAAGACGAATGGTTTCTAAAGCTGTAATACGCATATTTAATCCCTGAGACTCGAGCGCTATCTAATATTAAACTGAAAAGTAAGTCTAGCAGTTCGTTAGTGCCACTGAGTGTACGATAAAAGCTTAGAAATAATGAATCTATAATGTCAATTCAGCCGCGTATAAAGTCGAGATTTTAAAATCCTAAGCTTATGACTTATCATAGCTTTAAAAGCAAAAGAGGTAGCTATGGCGACGCCAAAAAAACATCACAATAACACTACTATTCCTGAAACAAATAGCGAGATATTCTTAGAGTTTGCAGATGGTGAAAGCACACTGAGTCTTGAAGAGCTTAAAAATAAGTACCCACAATCAGTGATTGAAGCCTATACCTATGTCACCAATCACGGAGTTTATGGGCCTTATCGGCTCGAGGGTGTCAGTTTGCTTGATCTCATTCCTGAGACGTTTTCCAATTGGTCAGAGGTAGAGGTTATCAGTGCTGATGGTTTTGCCAATACCCTAAGCAAAGCGGAGCTTATAGCAGCCAAAGAACCCGCTATGCTCTACTACCTGAGTGATGGCAAAAGCTTAGACTCTAAACACGGCCCGATTCGTCTGGTAGTACCTAGTGAAACCGATAATGCTATTAGGCAGATCAAATGGGTTAAGCAAATCAAATATAGCTAAAAACAGTGTGGCGTCAAAAAGGTGACGTGCTCGGGTTTCTTTTTTGGCTAGACTAAACCTATGATTTATGACTGTTTAATTGTTGGTGCAGGACCCGCAGGTTTAGCGGCTGCCTTGCACCTTGCCTGGCATGGACGGAAAACGCTGGTTTTAGATCGTCGCAGTGGTCCCTTGTTTTACACCTTGAGCAAACTGGAAAATGTGCCAGGTATGCCTGGGCAGCGGGGCAGCGAGATTATGAAAAATCTGCGTACTCAAGCCTTAGAAATGGGCGCTGAAGTCAGTAAAACCAGTGTGGTAAAAGCTTCAGGTGAACTGGGCAAGTTTGTGCTCGAGTCTGACAAAGGCGAAACTTTTGAGGGTAAAACGCTACTTCTGGCAACAGGTGTCGCTCGTTTTCACCCAACTGTTGATGGAGACTATACCCAGTGCCTGGCCTATGCAGGCAAGTGCAATCTTTTTTACTGCCCTGACTGTGAAGCTCCAGAAACCGAGGGTAAAGATACACTCGTCATAGCTACAGGCTCGAGCGCAGGTGCAATTGGTACCCTCAAGCACTTAGCCGAACACGCCTCAAAATTGAAACTCCTGATGACCTCTGAAGACGTGCTCAAAGACCATCACGAGGCGTATTTAAAAGAAAATAAGATCGAAATGATTCGCGGCGAAATTGCTGAGTTTGTGGGTAAAAAGGGCTGTCTCGAAGCAGTCGTTTTGAAAGAGGGGCAAAGGCTTAGCCATGAGGCTTATTTTGTCTCGAGCCCCAAAATTCCACGGAGTGATCTGGCAGCGCAACTGGGTATCCCTGTTAGAGACTCAGGGCACGCTGAGCCTAAAAGCCAGCGGGGTGACACCGAGATTCCAGGTGTCTGGATTGCAGGCGATTTGCGCCCCATGACCCAGCAAGTTGCGGTGGCACTGGGTACAGGTAATATTGCAGCGGTACACATTGACCAGTTTTTGATTAGTCACTAAATTAAGCCCTATTTCTAAAACAACAACTTCCTCATCTTAAGAATAAGGGGAGGCTTTAGTCGGGTCTTGATTAAAAACCCTAATTTCAGATTGTGGAAAGGGAATCGAGATACCCTCTTTATCAAACTTCTCTTTAATGCTGCGAATTAAGTCAAGTTTTAGGTCTAGATAATCCGTTCGCTTGACCCAAACCCAGACCAGTAAATTAACCGAACTGTCCGCAAGTTCATTAACGCCAATGCGGTAAGCAGGGTCTTTGAGTGCGCGCTCATCGGCCTCGAGCGTTTTTTGAATAATTGCCATTGCTTCGCCAATATCATCTTGATAGCTGATGCCAAAGGTAAGCTCGAGCCTGCGCGTAGCAAACTCAGACATATTTTTGATGACGCCATTCCAGACATTTGAATTGGGTACGTGCACGCCTACGTTGTCAAAGGTATGAAGCCGTGTGGTAAATAAACCAATTTCATCAACAATGCCTGAGACCCCCGAGATTTCTACCGAATCTCCCACACGGAAAGGTCGTTGTGACAATAAGAGGACACCCGAGGCGACATTACTTAAGGTACCCTGCAAAGCCAAACCAATCGCCAAACCAGCTGCGCCCAAAAGGGCAATAAAGCTAGCTGTCTGAAAACCAAAGCGGTTGAGAACCGCAATTGCCGTAAAGACCAAGATGACCCAGCGAGTAAGCTGAGAGAAAATAAGCCCCAAGGTGCGGTCAAAGCGTTCTGACTTTATGACGCTGCGCCGAACAAACCCTGACACAAACCGTGCCAAATTCCAGCCAACAATCAAAATGATAATGGCGAAAACAACATTTAAACCGTAGGTAATAAGCTGCTCTGTGGGTAAACCTATAAGTGTTTCAGGCATAAATCTCCAATAAGATTTAGTGTTTTAAGCTAAGGTCTAAGAGCCAGAGCCTAAGGTCTCAGCTATCAACTCAAACTTCTTTCACCTTAGCCAATTGTTTCAGGCATCGCACCCGTCATGCTTACAGTTCAAACGGCTGTGATAAACTTTGCATCCATGTCTACACCCTTACTTGTACTAGGTGATTTTGCCTGGGATGTTCTAATTAGAACCAATGCCGAACTTTTGCGTGGAGGAGATGCCTACGGTGAAGTTATGCTCACCCCCGGAGGGAGCGCTGCCAATGTTGCTGTTTGGGCGCAGCGCTGCGGCATCGCAACCACCTTTATCGGAAAAATTGGGCGTGACCGCCTGGGTGAGCTAGCCAAAGAAGACCTAGCAAATGAGCAAGTTAATGCCTATTTTGTCCATGCAACTGCCCACCTAACAGGTTCTGTGGCTGTTTTTGTTGATCACACGGGTGAGCGCAGCATGATTTCAGGTAAAGGTGCCGATCACTACCTTTTGCCCTCAGAGCTACCCTTAAGTTTAATCCAAGGGGGTAAACATATGCACCTGACTGCCTGGTCTTTTTTCTCTGACCCTCCTCGCACGGCTGCGCGTACTGCTGCCCTAGCCGCACAGCAAGCAGGGTTGACGCTCTCCTTTGACCCAGGCTCCTTTCAAATGATAAAGGAAATGGGTAGAGAAACCTTTCTAAAATACACGCAAGATTTAGGCATCGATATTTTCTTTCCTAACTTTGAAGAAGGCAGTATTTTAACAGGTCAAAAAGAGCCAGAGGAAATAGCCGCTGCTTTAGCTGAGATTTACCCTAATGCCATCATTATGCTCAAACTAGATGCTAAAGGTTCGCTGGTTTATGAAAAGGGTCAGGCCACCGCTATTTCACCCGAAAGCAATAATCTCATGGACGCAACTGGGGCAGGTGACTCTTTTGCGGGGGCTTTTTTATCCCATTATTTAAAAACCAAAGATGCAGTTTCAGCGGCTCATTTTGCTACCAAAATTTCGGCCTGGGTCATTGAGCAGCTAGGGGCCAGGCCAAAAATGGACAGCAGATTAAAAGCTATTATTGGTTGAGATGCAAAAGTGCAGTCTGAATTGATTAGCTATTAAAGCTGAGGTTCAACATCAACGGATACTTTTAAGGTTTGCTTGCCTGAGCTATAAATCACGCCTTTTAAGGGGGTTACATCTTCAAAATCTCGACCCCAGGCTACACTAATATGCTGCTCGAGCGGCAACTGATTATTGGTTGGGTCAAAGTCAAGCCAGCCAAACTTCGGTACATAAACCGAGCACCAGGCATGAGAAGCGTCGGCACCAACAAGGCGCTTTTGCCCAGGTGGGGGTAAGCTCTCGAGGTAGCCACTCACATAGCGGCAGGCAAACCCCAAAGTTCTTAAACAAGCAATCATAAAGTGGCTATAGTCCTGACAAACACCCTTTTTATCTCGGGCAATTTCGCTGAGAGGTGTCGCAATGCTGGTAGCTCCAGGGGTATAGCTAAAATCGGCAAAAATACGCGTCATAAGGTCATAAACGGCGTTAATAAATAGGGGTTCTTGCTCAAAAGATACTTGAGCATAGCGTTTTACCTCGGGTAGTAAGGGCACTTGGCTCGAGGCTAGCGAAAACTGCTGGACAGGAGGCCAGGCTGTTACCCCTTTTAATTCTTTTAGCACGTCTTGCCAGCTGAGATGCGCCAAAGTCCCTTGCAAATATGTCAGTGCTGTCTCTTGACTAAACTTGCTGCTCCGCTGTACATAACTGGTGCTTTCAATTGACATAGAGCTGTAGCTTTCATCAAAACTAAAGTAAATCACATGATTACCAAAAAAGTCGGCGCGACCATGACGATCTCTGGGTTTTGGCGTTATCTCTAATTGATGATGCAAACAGTGCTGCTCATAAAGGGGGGTATCAAAAGAGCGGGGTAAGAGTCTGGCTTCGTTATAAGCAAGGCTTACCGCTTCGGTGTAGTCATAGCTGGTTAGGTGCTGAACACGGTAGCGCTGCATTAATTAGCCTCTTGGCGGTTTAACTGGTGAGCAACTTGAGTATGGCTAAAGTAACGCCCCGTTAAAACGATGGCATAATTATCAAGCCCCTGAATAAGCTTATCCAAAAGACCCTCAAGCTCTTTACGCTTTTTGCTACCCGAGCTGAGTTCGCTTAAACGGGCGCTGTCGGCAAGGCGTAAACGGCTGTTTACCTCAATGAGTAGCTTTTCTTCAGCAGATAAGGTGTAGCCCCCTTTTACCTTTGGCAAAAGACGCTGGTGCTCCTCGAGCCGTCTGAGTTGAAAACCTAAGGCCCGAGGATTGGTTTCGTCAAAAAGTACCAGCTCTAAAGCATGCTGAATATTGAGTACCCGCCGATAACGTCTGCGGTAAGAAATGATATTTTCGGTAGTGCTTAAAAGCTTTTCCAAAATGACGGCTTCTTCGGCCGGTTCAGCGCTTGGTATGAGCTGCGCCTGCAAGAGTTTAATAATCATGCGTGAGCGCTCGATGCGCCTGCCCATATCAAGAAAGCGCCAGCCTAAACCCTGGCTCATGCTTTCGCTGTTTAAACCTGCAAAGGCCATGAGCAAACTAATCAGCTCATTAAGTTTGGGAATAGATTGTTGCAACTTCAGCGTATCAACTTGTTTCCAGAGGTCTTGACAGGCATCTAAAACGCGCCAGCTATCGCTTGACCAAGCACTTTTTACGCCGTAAGCCGCGCCAAACAAATAGTTAAGATTTTGTTTTAAGCTGGCTGGGTGCTCGGTACTACAGCAAAAGGTCAGCAGAGCTTTTTGCAATTTATTTAGGGATTTTTGCGGAAACTCGAGCGTTTGATTGCTCAATTTAGACAGCGCCTCAAGTTGGGTCTTTAGGGCAAGCCAGTCAAGTCTATCTTGTTGGTTGCTTGTTATACTTAATTCATTAAGCCCGCTTAAAAGGCTACGCAAAAGTCTGGCCGTAGCTTCAGCGCGTTCCGCGTAGCGCCCTACCCAAAAGAGATTATCAGCCGTGCGACTGGCAAGCTGGGAGGGTAAGTATTCACTGCCAGGATAGTTGCTGTCTTGCCAAAGGCTAATATGTTCTTGAGGGCTATCGCTTAGTACCCAGGTATCTTTACTGGTTCCGCCAGTACGGTTATTAATGATGACATGACCAAGTTTGGCAGAGCTGCGACTTAAGCCTCCGGGCATAACACTGTAAGTTTCACCAAAGCGCACGGCAAAACACCTTAGCAGGGTGTGTCTGGGCTCGAGCCTGCCACTATAAAGGGTGGGTGAGGTTGCATGCTTGAGTTTCTCCTGACCGACAAACATATGCCCTTCAGCTTCGATATCGGCCCTTAAGGTTTTGAGGGCGGTTTCGTCAAGTTCTGAGCCAAAAAGGGTCTGGCTTTTGTTTCTACGATTAATGCGCTTAATGATGAGCTTATCTAAATTGGCAAGCACATGCTCACGCTCAGCGCTTTGACCGCACCACCAGGTAGCAACTGAAGGTAAAATGAGCGTCTCTCCTAAAAGATACTGAGCCACTGCGGGTAAAAAAGGAAGTAACCCTGGGTTTTCTAAAAGCCCTGAGCCTAGGGAGTTTGCCACTCGCACATTGCCACGGCGCACCGCTTCAAGGAGGCCCGGCGTACCCAGGTTTGAATTGCCATTTAGCTCGAGCGAGTCAGAATTGTAGTCATCCAGGCGGCGCACAATCACATCAACCTGTTCTAAACCCTCAATGGTCTTGAGATAAACAAAACCGTCACGTACGGTTAAATCATCGCCTTGCACCAGGTTATAACCTAAATATGAGGCCAGATAGCTGTGCTCGAAAAAGGTTTCACTGCGAGGCCCTGGGCTCAAAATAACAATATTGGGGTCAGAGCTTTGCCTGGGGCTTAAGCTTGCAAAACTGCCCTGCATATCTCTGAAAAAACTTGAAAGGCGGGCAATCTGGTTCGATTTAAAAAGCTGAGGAAACACACTGCTGATCACTGTGCGGTTTTCCAGCGCAAAGCCTGCTCCCGAAGGTGCTTGCGTGCGGTCATTCAGAACCCACATCTTGCCATCTGCCCCTCGAGCAAGATCAGTTGCGTAAAAACTTAATTGATGTTCCAGGCCATGACTGGCTAATAGAAAAGCTCGGTGACCATAGATGATTTCTAAGGGGATGATACCTTCTTTAACGAGTTCTTGTGCCCCGTAGCAGTCATCTAAAATCAGCTTAAAAAGCTGTGCTCGCTGCTTGACACCTCGGCTAATCGTTTGCCACTCGTCTTGAGCGTAAATGCTCGGCATAATATCTAAAAGCCAGGCGCGCTGATTGCCTTCTTTGCCATGCGTATTATAGGTAACGCCGTTTTCTTTCAGATGGCGCCTTATATCGCCTTCGGCTTGTTTGAGTTCTTCAGGGCTTAGCAGGCTAAACGCCTGGATAAACTTTTCCCAGTGCGCTTTAGGCATACTGGCATCTAAGAGTTCATCAAATGAAGATGCCGGTGCATAGGTTTTAAAAAGCGAGCTGATAGCTGTCATTTAAGCCTTAAGTGTAGACGATTCTATCTCTTGATTACTAGCTTAGCTTACGGCGTAAATCTAGCGTGTGAGGATATTCGGGGTTTAGGGTTTCGGTTCCTGTCCATAGGACTTCATCATTACCACCGACTTTAAAACTTCTTTGGGCAGGCGGTGGCGTGGTGCCAAGATAACTTAAACCTGGTGTATAACCATAATCCCAGAAACGACTAACCCGTCTGGCTTCTGCCACATTGGCATTCACAGGAACATCTTCGTAGCTGCGACCTCCTGGGTGCACCACGTGGTAGGTGCAGCCGCCAATGGCTCTTTGCATCAGAGTATCGACTACATCAAAAACCAATGGGGACTGCACCGCAATGGTGGGGTGTAAAGAGGAGGGTGGTTGCCAGGCCTGATAGCGCACCGCTGCCACATATTCACCGTGAATTCCTGTCGAGTGCAAGGGGAGTTTTTGACCATTACAGCTTAGAATGTAGCGCCCTTCAGTCAGACCACGGACTTTGAGCTGAACGCGCTCAACGGATGAGTCCACATAACGCGCTGTGCCGCCACTGCCCATTTCTTCCCCTAAAACATGCCAGGGTTCAATCGCCATACGTACTTCAAGCTCCATATTTTTAACCAGGGCCGTGCCGTAGCGCGGAAAGCGGAACTCGATAAAGGGTGCCAGCCAGGCAAAGTCAAAGCCAAACCCTGCTCGCTTGAGTTGCTCGCAAACATCCAAAAGATCAGCTTCAACATAGTGAGGCATAAGAAAGCGGTCATGCAGTTCGGTGCCCCAGCGAATCAGTTTGCCTTCATAAGGGTTTTCCCAGAACCAGGCCAGTAAACTGCGTACCAAAAGCATTTGTACCAGACTCATTTGAGCATGAGGCGGCATGTCAAAAGCGCGAAACTCCACCAAACCCAAGCGACCATTCATGCTATCGGGTGAGTAAAGTTTATCGATGGAAAACTCGGAACGGTGAGTATTGCCTGTTATGTCAACCAATAAATTGCGCAAGATACGGTCAATCACCCAAGGAGGGGCGGAGTCACCTTTTTTAGGCAATTGTTCAAAGGCAATTTCTAGCTCGTAGAGCTGCTCGAGCCTGCCTTCATCTACCCTTGGTGCCTGACTGGTTGGGCCAATAAACATGCCAGAAAACAAGTAAGAAAGCCCAGGGTGATGTTGCCAGAAGGTAAGTAAACTTCGCAGCAAATCAGGTCGGCGCAAAAAAGGACTATCGGCTGGCGTGGTGCCCCCCAAGGTGACATGGTTGCCCCCACCTGTGCCAGTATGCCGACCATCTTGCATAAATTTTTCGGTACCCAGCCTTGACTTATGAGCCAGGTCGTAAAGCGTTTCGGTGGTGTACTGAAGCTCTGCCCAGGTTTTTGAAGGGTGTATATTGACCTCAATCACGCCAGGGTCAGGGGTAACCTGGATTTTTTCTATGCGGCTATCTGAGGGTGGGGTGTAGCCTTCTAGAATCACAGGAATGTTTAGTTCTTCGGCACTTAGTTCGATGGCGGCAATGAGGTCTAAAAACGGCTCGAGCGTTGTTAGGGGTGGTAAGAAAATATAGAGTTTTTGCTCGCGCACTTCAGCAGCAAGGGCTGTGCGTATAAGCTCGCTGCTTAGGGCTGGGGCTAGCTTGCTACGGTTACGCACTTCTTCATGTAAAGCAGCAAGAGGGTTGACAGGCTCGAGCGGTGAAACCAGATAGGGAGGTTCGGGCTTGGGTTCGGTAGCAAGCTCATTTAAGGGTAAACGTAAGCCTAAAGGCGAATTCCCAGGAATCAGATAAATCTCGCCTCGCCTAAGTTGCCAGTGACTTGTTAACCAGCGCTGCTTAGGGTAATCCCAGTCAAGGGGTAAAACATGACCTAGGGGTTCGCCTAGACCTTTTTCAAGTAGCTCAGACAGTCGCTGGCGCTCGAGCGGGTCTTTTAGATTGGTTTTAAGCGGGTCAAGATTGCTTGGCAATTTTCGCTCTGACCAGAGAAAGTAAATAATATCTTCGTAAGCAGGCTTAATCGTTTCTGGCGCAACGGCAAGATACTTGCTAAGCGTTTCTAAAAAGGTCTTTGTAATGTTTGAAGGTAGCGCGTATTTCTTGTCTATATCGGCTAAAAGCTCAGGGTCTTGCCAGAGTGCTTGACCATCTTTACGCCAGTAAACCGCTAAACTCCAGCGCGGTAGCGGCTCCCCCGGGTACCATTTGCCCTGCGCGTAGTGCCTAAAGCCACCTTGTGCAAAAACAGGATGCAAGCGTTTCATAAGATCATTGGCGAGCTTACGTTTTTGCGGGCCATCGGCAGTGGTATTCCACTCTGGGGCTTCCATATCATCAACCGAAACAAAGGTAGGTTCACCACCCATGGTCAGCCGAACATCTTGCTCTATTAACGTTTCATCAACCTGCTCTGCTAGCTCTAAAACCTTTTGCCACTGGGAGCTGCTATAAGGTTTGGTAACACGAGGGTCTTCTTTTAGGCGCGTTACCGAGTTATCAAAGGCAAAGCCGACTTCAGCAGGGTCACTGGCACCGGTAATCGCGGCAGCGCTCGAGGGGTCAGGGGTACAGGCTAGCGGAATATGCCCTTCACCCGCAAATAAGCCTGAAGTAGCGTCTAACCCTACCCAACCTGCGCCTGGAATATAAACTTCAACCCAGGCATGTAAATCGGTGAAATCTTGTTCTGGCCCAGAAGGGCCGTCTAAGGCGGCTACATCGGCTTTAAGTTGCACCAGATAACCCGAAACAAAACGCGCAGCTAAGCCAAGATGCCTAAAAGCTTGTACCAGCACCCAGGCTGAGTCGCGGCAAGAGCCAAGGGCACGGCTAAAGGTGTCTTCACAGGTTTGTACGCCGGGTTCCATGCGAATGGAGTAGGCAATGTCTTGCCAGAGTTTTTGATTAACACTGACCAAAAAGTCAACAATGGGTTTTTTGCTTTTGTCTAGAGACTCGAGCCAACTCATAAGCAAAGGCCCCGATTCACGAATTTCTAAGTAAGGCCCAAGCTCACGTTTTTCTTGCTCTTTATAGCTAAATGGATAGTGCTCAGCGTAGTCCTCAACAAAAAAATCAAAGGGGTTAATCACCGTCATATCGGCAACGACATCAACCTCTACATAGAGTTCCTGAGTTTTTTCAGGGAATACGACCCTTGCTAGATAATTGCCAAAGGCGTCTTGCTGCCAGTTAATAAAGTGATTCTCAGGGCGGATACGTAAAGAGTAAGCCTCGATAGGTGTGCGCGAGTGAGGTGCAGGACGCAGTCTCAAAATATGAGGGCTAAGGCTTACCAGACGGTCATAACGGTAGTGGGTCTTATGGTTTATTGCAACATGAATTGCCATCTTTATGCCTCATTTCGCCTATTTATGGTTTAATCAAGAAACTCTAGTAACTATAGCTTGTTAGTTATCTCAAATGCTGTTTTGACCCTTATGGGAAAGAACAGTCGTTACCTATAAAGTATCATTTTGTCTTATTCACTGCTGTCATTTTCAAAAATAACCTCAAATATTTGCTATTCGTTTTACCAAAACTACAATTTGAATTTTTAGAAACTTCACAATTTACTTTTCCAACTTCGGTTTTTGTGATAGGCTCGAGCATGTCGTTCGCTGAGGCTATGTTTAAGTATGATCTTGGTTCCTTTTTCGATGAAGCCTTTGAACGTTCCCAAGCACCTCGAGACCACTACAGGTCGGTTATTGAAGGTTTTATTGCTTACGGGGAAAGTGAATTTCAGCGCCGCCGCGCGCTTATCGAGCTGGTTTTTCGCAATCAGGGCATTACTTTTACGGTTTATGGTGATGAAAAAGGCACCGAGCGCACCTTTCCTTTTGACCCTTTTCCACGCATTATTACGGCTACTGAGTGGGCACATCTGGAAAAAGGGCTGCGGCAGCGAGTTAAAGCCATCAATATGTTCCTGCGCGATATTTACCATGAACAAGAGATTTTAAAAGACCAGATTATTCCGAAAGATTTGGTTTTAAATAACCCCAGTTTTCGTAAGCAGGTTAAGGGTATAAAGCTGCCCCATGATATCTATACCCATGTCATAGGTTGCGACCTAATACGCGACGCCAACGGGGTTTACCGCGTTCTTGAAGACAATCTTCGTAGCCCTAGTGGTGTTTCTTATATGCTGGGTAATCGTAGTGTTATGGCGCGCAGTTTTCCTAAACTGCTGGAAGGTCTTCATGTTAGACCCATTGGGCATTATCCGCTCGAGCTTTTAAAAACCCTGCGTAGCCTGAGTGATAAGTCAAGACCTACTATCGTCGTTCTAACCCCAGGCCAGTACAACAGCGCCTATTTTGAGCATAGCTATTTGGCGCAGCAAATGGGCGTGCAACTGGTTGAAGGCCGCGATCTTTTTGTTGAGGACGGTTACGTCTGGATGCGCACAACCAACGGTCGTGAAAAAGTCGATGTGATTTACCGTCGTATTGACGACAATTTCCTTGACCCCGAAGCCTTTAATAAAGAATCGATGCTAGGGGTTGCGGGCATTCTAGAAGTCTACAAAAAAGGTCGAGTTGCCCTGGCCAATGCCATAGGCACAGGCGTTGCTGATGATAAAGCAACGTATGCTTATATTCCGCGAATCATTAAGTATTACCTGAATGAAGAGCCCATCATTCCTAATGTGGAAACCTTTTTGGGAGCTGAGCCCGAAGGTCTAGCTTATATGCTTGAAAATGCCGAAAAACTCGTTATTAAAGAAGTTGGCGGTGCTGGGGGTTATGGGATGTTGGTAGGTAGCGAGTCTGATGAAAAGCAGCGCAAAACCTTTTTAGAAGCGGTTAAAGCTGACCCTGACAACTACATTGCTCAGCCCATTATTCAGCTTTCGCGTCATCCGACTTACTACCCCGATAGCAAACACTTTGAACCCTGCCATATCGACCTGAGGCCATATATTTTGATGGGTGAAGAGATTACTATTGTGCCGGGTGGTTTAACTCGTGTGGCGCTAAAACGCGGTTCTTTGGTGGTGAACTCTTCACAGGGTGGCGGTTCTAAAGATACCTGGGTACTTGCTGAGGATAACCATGCTTAGCCGAATTGCTGAAAATCTCTACTGGATGGGTCGCTATATTGAACGTGCTGAAAATACCTCGCGCATTCTAGATGTTAATTACTTGAGCATTTTAGAAGCGCCGCAGGTTTTGGGGGCAAAGGGCATAGTGACAGAAAAATGGGCGCCGCTTTTAGACATCATGGAAAGTAAAGAGGCGTTTAAAGAGCACTACAAACGTGCCGATGGGGTAAATGTGCCCTACTGGCTAGCGCTTCACCCAGAAAATGTTGCAAGTATACGCTCGAGCCTGCGCTTTGCTAGAGAAAATGCCAGAGCTCTGCGTGACCGTATTTCAACCGAAATGTGGGAGGCAATCAATAGGAGTTATCTTAAACTTTGCGTTTCTGCCCCTGAAAAAATTGAAGAAGATGTCTTGCACGACTACTGCGTTTCTGCTCGTGAAGCCAGTCATCTCTTTTTTGGTATTGCCCATGCTACTTTGCCGCATGACCTGGGCTGGTACTTTATGCGCGCGGGTCAGTTTTTAGAACGTGCTGACAATACCCTAAGAACCCTACAGGTTAATATACAGCAGTCAGGTATAAGAGGCCCAGTTGAGGCAGGGGTTGAGATTCATCGGGATATCGCCCTGTTAAAATCGGTAAGTGCCTATGAAGCCTACCGAAAATACTATGACACGGGCCTAAACTCTAAACTCATTTACGAGTTTTTGCTCTTAAATGAGTCATTTCCTAGAAGTGTGCGCTACTGTCTGGAATTATTAAGCGAAACCATTGGCAAAATTCAACTAGAAAATCTTGACGCTTCAAGCAAGGCGCTAGAAGAAGCGAATGCTTTGACTTCTGTGATATGTGCTATTCAGGATGAAGCGCAAATTACCGTGCAAGCTAAGCCAAGTATGCAAGACCTGATTAACCAGATTGCTGCCTTAACCATGACATTAAGCAGCGTTTACTTTACCCTGCAACCTGTTAAGATCAGTCAGACCCAGTCTCAAAGTCAGGCTTAAGGATTTTCATGGTTACTCTGTTTCTTTCTGCTCTTAGCTTGGGGTTTATCTTTAATGCAGCGCCAGGTGCGGTGTTTGCCGAAACCCTAAAACAGGGTTTACGTGGTGGTTTTAAATCGGCACTTGGGGTACAGTTGGGTTCCTTGGTGGGCGATGCTCTTTGGGCAGTTCTAGGTTTAGCCGGGGTAGGATTTCTTTTACAGCTCGAGCTTTTGCGCTTACCTGTTGGCATTGCAGGCGTTATCTATCTGCTTTATCTTGCCTATGAAGCCTGGCTTGAAGCCAGTCAAGAAATTAGGCTCGAGCCTAGCAGCCATCAATCCAAAAAAGCGCTGCGCTCAGGCATGATGCTTTCCATTACCAATCCGCAAAATGTTGCTTACTGGGCGGCCTTGGGTAGTGCTGTGGGCGCAGTTGGTGTGACGAGCCCTGAACCCAGTCACTACGGTATTTTCTTTGCTGGGTTTATGGTGGCGTCAATCCTCTGGTCATTTGTATGTGCAGGTTTCATCCATATTTTTGTAAGAGCTGGGCTAGGCCATTGGGTAAGCCTGACTTACCGTGCCTGCGCCCTTGCCTTTTTGCTTTTGGCACTATCTTCAGCAAAAAACCTTTGGCAATCACAGGTTCATCATGTCAAAACCGCGCCTGCTATTTACGGAAAGCCTTAATATAAAGCTTATATGACCATGCCATCTTTGCTGATTAGAGATGCTAGGCTCGAAGATGCAAAAGCTATGCTTGAGATTTACGCGCCTATTGTTGAACAAACGACGATTTCCTTTGAGCTCGAGCCTCCTGGTTTAGAAGACTTTAAAAAAAAGATTAGCAGCATTCAAGAAGAGCATTGCTGGCTGGTGGCCGAAACGCCTACAGGTTTGGCGGGTTACGTTTACGGTTCAACGCATAGACCTAGGGGAGCCTACCGTTTTTCGGTAGAAACCACCGCCTATATGAATGAAGCCTATCGCGGTAAAGGTATTGCCAGTCAGCTTTATCTTGAGCTTTTTGAGCATTTGAAAAATAGGGGTTATGAGAGCGCCTATGCAGGCATTGCTCTGCCCAATGAGGCAAGTATTGCCCTTCACCGTAAAGTCGGGTTTGAGCCCATTGGGGTCTTTCCCAGAGTTGGCTTTAAGTTTGATAAATGGCATGACGTTGCCTGGTATTACCGACCTTTAAAAGACAAGCCTTAAGCTTTTCTGGCACTTATGAGTAAAAGCTGAGGTTCCTGGCAAGCTTTTTTATAATCATCGGCATCAAAGCTAGCATAGCTTTCTTGAGGGATAGGTTCGACCAAACGCTCGAGCCTAAAACCAGCCAGCCTTAAACTTTCCGTGACAGCGCTTAAGGGTCGCCGATAGGAGTTTAAGGTGTAGCCGGCGGCTGTTTTTCTTATGCGCAATTCTACCTCAAAATAAGTGTCACCCGAACTTTGAAACTCTTTAAACGGATGATGGCTTGAAAAGATGAATAAGCCTTGGGGCTTTAAGACTCGAGCAAATTCTTTAAAAATAGCTTCCCAGTCTTTGAGATAATGAAGGGTCATAGTGCTTAAAACCAAATCAAAGTGTTCAGAGGCTAAGACCAAAGGTTCAGCAAGATTTGCCTTAAGAGTGGTCACGTTTCCCTGGGTACGTGTGTGGGTTAGCTCGAGCATTTCTGGTGTGTCATCCAGTGCTGTAACCTCGGCACCTTGCGTTTGCATATAAGCGCTGTACCAACCCGTACCACAGCCAGCATCCAGAACCTTAAGACCTTTTAAATTTGGCAAAAGCGATAGCGTTGCGGGCCTCTCAAAATGATTGTGAAACGGATGCTCCTCAACATTTGCTTGATAGTCTTTTGAAGTAAAACTAGACATTAAGGCGAAGGTTCTTGACTCAGGGTCAACTTAATTTTTTGCTCCTTAGTTCCCCGCATGATACTGAGTTCTACCTCATCGCTAATCTTGTAATGGGTTTCTAAAAGGGTCGCTAAGACATTAAAGTCACTAACTTTTTGACCATCTATTGCCAGCAAGATATCGCCACCAACATAGTATAGACGGTTGCCATAAACCACCTGTTGCTGCGCGCCTTTAACCCCGGCCTGGGCTAACGGCCCGTCAACTTGAACCAAAAGTAAACCTTCGCTGCTGCTTAAGTTAAGCACCTGAGCAAAACGTGGGGAAATGCTGTAGGCACTTCGTGGCCCGAGACCTAGCCAGGGTCTGCGGTAATGACCGTAAGCAATTAAATCAGGTACGACGCGTTTTATGGTATCAACGGGCACCGCAAAACCAACGCCAGCGCTCGTTCCAGTTGGGCTATAAATTGCAGAATTGATGCCAATAACGCGGCCTGCGCTGTCTAAGAGAGGACCACCTGAATTACCTTTATTAATGGACGCGTCCGTTTGGATAATCCCTGTAATATCTAAATCTTCTGGCCCCGTAATAGTGCGATTTAAAGCGCTAACAACGCCCGTTGTGAGGGTGCGGCTAAACTCCCCAAAGGGATTACCAATAGCAATAGCTCTCTGACCGACTTGTAAGGCGCTCGAGCTACCCAATTCCACAGGTTGAAGCACCTCAGTTGAGGCGTCTACTTGCAAGACAGCCATATCATTACGCGGATCAACACCAATGAGTTTGGCACTCAAGGTGGTATCATCACCAAACGTCACTTCAATTTTGTCAGGCTGAGCGTCTTGCACCACATGATAATTGGTCAAAATGTGCCCCTCAGCGTCTAGCACAAAACCAGAACCTGAGCCTTCTTGCTCCACGACATCCATAAAAAAGCCGTATTGCAAGACTTTGGTGGTCACGCTTACGACCGAGGGAGAAACGTGGTTATAAACATCAATGACTCGTTTTTCGGCAAAATCCAGACCCGCAGCATCTACTAAGGCTGTGTTATCAGGAGAACTTGATTGTGGGAGTTCTTGAGCCAAAACCTGATTAACCACGACCTTAGGCTCAGGAATGCTTACTTG
>JAHEBB010000335.1 GCA_024642575.1 Trueperaceae bacterium
GGGTATGCCATCTATTTGTGGCACTGTGACCGAGATGGCAGATACTCGCTTTATAGCTCTGGGGCTGAGAATGAAGATTATTTGCGCGGTGTTCAGGTTACCGATAGTGAAGGCAAGCTAAGCTTTCAGTCGATTTTCCCGGCTTGCTACTCTGGTCGCTGGCCTCATGTGCACTTTGAAATCTATCCTTCCTTAGAGGCTGCAAGCAGCGCCAGCAACAAAATCCATACCTCTCAGTTGGCTTTACCTGAAGCTATTTGCAAAACCGTCTTTGACACTGCCGAAGGTTACAGCCAAAGCGTTCGCAACCTGTCCCAGATTAGCCTTGCTTCAGATAATGTTTTTAGAGATGGCGTCGAAGAGCAAATGGCCACGGTCACAGGTAGCCTTAGTGAAGGCTTCAACTCGAGCCTTGTGCTTGCTATAAATACCTAAAAATAGTATTAAATCGATTGGGATCCAAATAACACTGTCATTGCAAACACTTAGGCTAAAAATTTACTTTAAAATAGCTCCATGAGCGAAATCAAAAGCTGTCCAAAAGTCAGGATGATATCACCCCTCATGAACAAATAACGCTTAACTCGTTTTAGTTAAGCGTTATTTCAAAAGTAATACTGTGCTGAAAAATAAATGTCGTAAGACTTTATGATTAAGCTTATTATAAGACCCATCGAACGATTGCTACTTCTTTTCAAGGCTTTTTCATGGCATTTGCCTGAAACAACTAAATCTCTAGCAGCTAATCTTTAAATGCGCTTTGTGATCTAACAAAAGAATATAAATGGTTTAAAACCAACCAAGCTGTTCTTTTAAAACCTTGGCATACTGCCTTGAGAGCGGCACCGTTTCATGATTAGACATACGAATTACAAAGGTTCCAGAAAACCAGGGTTCAACTTCTCTGACGTGTCCGAGGTTAATCAGGTAGCTTTTGTGACTGCGAAAAAAGCCCTGCACTACAAGCCTCTCCTCTAAATCGGTCATTGTATAACGCACCTGCAAACGCTCACCCGTTTGGTTTTGCACTATAACCCGTTTATCGTCTGCCTCGAACCAGAGAATTTGATCATAATCCAGCAATACTCCCGCACCATCACCTTTAGCGGCCCAAATTTTTTTTACCGCAGGTGGGCTATTTTCAAGCACATAAGACTTAAGCTTATCTTGCTGCTCGAGCCTCACAGTATCTTGAGAAAGAGCCATTTTAATACGCTCCAGACAAATTCTAAGCCTACTTTCACGAAAAGGTTTTAAAAGATAATCTAAGGCTGCCATATCAAATGCCTTTAGAGCATGCTCGTTATAGGCAGTAGCGAAAACAATCAACGGCGGATTAGCTTTTTTTATGACCTGGGTAGCCACAGAAAGGCCACTCATTCCTGGCATATTAATATCTAAAAAAACTACGTCAGGCAATTCTAACTCGGTTTTTTCCAGCGCAACCTTACCATTTTCAGCTTCAAAAATAAGCCACTGAGGCTCGAGTTTTTCAAGCATATAACGCAGTTCTGAGCGGCTATGCTCTTCATCTTCAGCAATAAGAATCTTCACGTTCTGGCCTCTTGATCTTTCGTAAGGGCATGGCGCACACCATGTCTAATACCTATAGCCCCAAAGGGTATGCGCAGAAGAACACTTGTACCGACACCGACTGTGCTTTGAAAAACAAGCTTGTAGGCATCTCCATAAAGAAGTCTTAACCGATAATCAATATTCTTTAAGCCCAGCGAAGCACCCGTCGGTATCAACTTAGCGTTTAGCTCAAGCTCTGTCACATCAAAACCGACCCCATTGTCGGCTACCTCAATCAGAACATCCTGAGCATTTTGCTTTATCAAAATGCTGATAATGCCTCCTTCAGGTTTTGGCACAACCCCATGCTGAACAGCATTTTCAACGATTGGCTGCAAGATAAGTGTTGGAACCAAAAGTTCAAGCTTATCCTCGGCCAAATTCGACCAATGAACATCTAGGCGCTTGGTTAGCCGTGCCTGCTCTAATGACAGGTAACTTTTAACAAGCTCGAGCTCTTCCCGAAGAGGCACAAAATCACCTGCACGTAAGGTTCGTTGAAAAACATCTGACAAATCCAGAACAAGCTCTCTAGCCTGCTCGGGTTGGGTACGAATCAAATGATGAATGACACTGAGTGAGTTAAGCAAAAAGTGCGGATTAATTTGTGCGCGAAGTGCCTTTAGCTCTGCTTGCACCAAGGCAAGTTCTTGCTGGGTAAGTTGCAGTTTTCCACTTTGGCGCTCAATCTGAAATCTTCTCAAGCCCCAAAACATGAGGGAAAGCAAAGGTGTCAGTACAATGTTATGAGTAAATCGTTCAAAAAAATAGGGCGGTGCCCATGTACTGATCAGGGTACTTAGGCTAATCATAGACTCTGCAAACATTGCAAAAAAGATGAGACTGAAAAGGGAAAAGCGCTGTTGACCCAAAAAGTCTTTCGAAGAACCCACAATAGCTGTTAGAAAAATGGGAGCAAATAAATGTGTTTCTGAAAACAAGGTCTTGACGATAGAGGTTTCGGGGTACATAGGTAATATCTGAAAAATGTGATAAATCAGTCCTAAGGCAAGCATATTTATGCCTGAAAAAATCATTCCTGTATGAGCCCCTAGCAAAAGGCTTGTGACCAGTAAAATAAACGTAGCATGATTAGCCAAGCCAATACCCTGATACTCGAGCCAGATTTGTTGCAGCAAGTAAATCAAATACAACATAATGAGTTGTACAATCAGCCACCGCGTACTACGTCTATCACCTTGGTCTGTTAGAGCAAGCCGAAAAGGCTTAGTGAAACTCAAAGCAATTAACCCAAGGATGGGCATTAGCTGCTCTTTTAATGAAAGTATGAGTGCATCAAACTGAAAGCGAAAGCTTAGTGGCGGTAACCAAACGCCTGTCTCAAAAATAACAAGCTTATTTATGAAATAAAGATTAACTCCCGATGCTGCACAAAACAAGGCTAAAACCCAAAATAAACTTTGAACTAAATAACTTTGTCTAGCACTCAGTCGGATCATAAGGTGTTCTTTATCAAGCTTACGCTATCTTTTTAGTAAAAATCTGTGAGCTTGAGCTAAGTGGTAGCCAAACGAAATAAGCTGTTACATACTGCTCCTAAATGGTTCGAGAGGTTTATTCAACCCTTTGCTAAGCCCACACGACAGCTCAGGTTGCCAAATAAACCAGTTACGAATCCTGAGATTATTATGAATACTCAACTCGCTATATTTGGTAGGTAAAACTTTCTCGATTTTGAAAGGAGCAGCTATGAAATTAAAGTGGTTCATCTTAATACTAGGTTTAAGTATCTGTTTATTCAGTTGCCAACAAACTCCAGACAAGGCAAATTCAAGTCTCGGTGATGATCCCAGTGATACAGATTTTGACAGCCAGGTGATGAACGCTGAAGGTTATAATTGGTTAGATTTAAAAGTTGGTGCCGGCGGCTTTATAACGAGTCTTGAAATCAGCCCTGATGGGCTAACCAGAATTGCTCAAACGGACACCTACGGACTTTACCGCTGGAGTCCAAAAGCAAACAAGTGGTTTCAGCTAATCACTGAAAATCGACTTGACCCTCATGATGTTAAACCCAGCCTAAGTGAGGGTGTCTATGCAGTTGCGGCTGCCCCCAGTAATAGCAGACGTATTTATATGGCTTTTAATAATAAATTCTACGTTAGTAATAATCGTGGTTCCACCTGGACACGCAGCAGCCTACCTAACACCTACCGCAACCCAAATGATGCTTGGCGAATTTGGGGGGGCAAACTTAGCGTTGATCCAAGTAATTCGAACGTGGTGATTATTGGTTCTTCTGACCAGGGAAAAACCTATATCAGTACTGATGGTGCAAAGACGTTTCGGGAAGTGACTGGGCTTCCTGGCGGCAGGCTCGAGCCCCATGGGGGCCCCAATATTAGCGCTATTGTCTTTGATCCAAGCAGCCCGATCATAAAGGGTCGCAGTACAGTGGTTTACGCTTCGAGCTATAAAAATGGTGTTTACCGCTCAACGAATGGAGGTGATTCTTGGACACGTATCCCAGGCGGACCCAGCTACCTGAAACGCGCTGAGATCAGTTCTGATGGAACACTTTATGGCGTAGATAGTAAAGATGTCTGGCGCTTTAAAAAGAGTTGGCAAAAACTCACTCCCAATGATCTCGATTGGTCAGATCTTGCCGATATTGCTATCGATCCTAGCAATCCACAAAGACTTGTCCTCTCACAAGATAGCGGCAGGTTGTTCCAAAGCAACAATGGCGGGCAAAGCTGGACTTATTTGCCTTATAGTATCAGTGGTAAAAATGACGTACCCTGGATAGCATGGACCGACTATGGCTGGTTATCTATTGGGCAAGTCAAATTTGATCCCTTAGTTAAAAATCGAGTATTTGCAGCTACGGGCACAGGAGTCATCTATGCTGATCTAGCTCCAAATGCAAATCAAATCAACTGGCAATTAGAAAGTCGCGGCATTGAGCAATTGGTTGGCAATGATGTTATCTCCCCTCCTGGTGGAAAACCTGTCGTTGCAGCCTGGGATTTTGGGACTTTTTATATCACTAACCCTACTACCTACCGAGATTTTAGAGCCGTTAGCAAACGGTTTAACAGCACCTGGCAACTTGACTACTTGGCTAGCAATCCAAAGTTCATGGTAGGCAATACCAGTGACCACCGCTTCTGCTGCGCCGAAGATGGTTTGGCAATCCAAGCAGGTTACTCTGAAGATGGCGGGCAGAGCTGGATAAGGTTTCCCACCATTCCTAGATTGCCTGGCAATTATGAAGATGGTAGTTCCAAAGCAGAAAACCCTTTTGCCTTTGGCTTCGGCAGCATCGCGGTAAGTAGCAATAACCCCAATAATATAGTTTGGGCCCCTACAGCAAATGAGGTTCCTTACTACAGTCTCGACCGCGGCAAAACCTGGCAAGCTGTAAACCTACCAGGCCTTGACCCCAAACTTCCTCTTGGCTCTCACTACGCTCTTTACCTGAACCGAAAAAATTTAGCTTCCGACAAAACCAGAGCCAATACCTTTTACTATGTTCATAGTGGTCAGTGGGATGAAGCAAATCAAATCAACAAAAATGCAGGTGTTTTTAAAAGCACAGATGGGGCTAGAACCTGGCAGCGCGTTTATAGCGGCGAGATTGCCTCATTTTCCGTGTTTAATGCAAGCTTAAAAAGTGTTCCTGGCTATGCATCCCACCTTTTCTTTACCAGTGGTGCCCTCGAGGGTAACCCTGGTAGTAATTTTATGCGCTCGAGCAACGGTGGCGTAAGCTGGCAAACCATCCCAGATGTTAAAGATGTACACGCCTTTGGCTTTGGTAAAGCAGCCCCAGGAGGCACTTATCCAAGCATATATATTGCAGGGTTCGTTAAGGGCAAGTACGGTATTTACCGATCTACTGACAATGGTAAAAGCTGGCGTCCATTAGGAGCTTATCCCCAAGGCAAAATGGATCAAATTACTGCTATAGATGGTGATAAAGACCGCTTTGGGCGCGTTTACCTTGCTTTCAGCGGATCAGGCTTTGCTTTTGGATTTGACCCTACGGAAAAATAAGAATATAGCACTTTAAAGGATAAGAGCTACAGTGCTATCTAAAAATTTATCGTTCAGGACACTGTTTTTTATTGATTTTAGGTAGCCGACCAGATGATACCTGCTATATCAACAATATCTACACACTTCTCTAAGAATAATTCAGCTTTTCATAATCGAGGTTGCTTAATGCTTTACCCTGACTTATGTAGATAACATAGTAAATAAGGTTCGTCAACCTTAAAATCAATAGCTTTCTAATTTATAAACTTTAAAAGATTGGTGTTGGCTTAAAGCCTTTACACCAATCTTTTCATTAGAATAACTAACTATGACCAATCTTAGTACTGCCAGTATTCGCCAAGCCGAGTCGTCTGACGATAATCTTATCGCTGAAAACTTTTACCTGATGTGGCAAGAGTATGACATGAGCAAACTCTTAAAAGAGGATTGGCAGGCTAAAACGCTCGAGTTTATCCAGCATGCCCGTGAACACTTAAACTATGCCGCTTTTATTGCGGAGCTTGAGGGTAAAGCCGTGGGTTCGGCTGCCTGTCAGCTTTTTAATG
>JAHEBB010000336.1 GCA_024642575.1 Trueperaceae bacterium
CCCCTTCCGAATTGCCCCAAAGGTTACACCGCGCAAAAGGTGCTGGCGCAACGCAAAAGTCAAAATGATAACGGGAATCAAAAATAATAGTGAGCCTGCCGCAATAGCTGACCACTCGACCCCCCCCGTACCAATTCTCGAGGGCAAACTTGGGGGTGCCGTGCGGGCCACATTAGAGGTAAGCATAAGCGCAAAAGCGTATTCATTCCAGGCAAAGATAAAAGAAAAAACTGTGGTCGCAGCAATCCCTGTGGTGGCTTGAGGCAAGACAATTTTGCGAAAAGCTTGCATGCGGGTATACCCATCCACCAGCGCCGCTTCTTCATATTCTTTAGGGATTTCATCAATAAAGCCTTTTAACAGCCAGACTGCAAACGACAAATTGAAGGCTGTATATAACAAAATAAGTCCTGCATGCGTGTCATAAAGCCCCAGCGCACGGTACATCAGAAAAATCGGAATGGTCACCACCACCGGCGGCAACATGCGCGTACTCAAGATGAAAAAGAGCAAATCTGCTTCACCCGGCACCTTGAAGCGGCTAAAAGCATAGGCCGTTAAGACGCCAAAGAAAATCGATAAGAAGGTGGATGATATCGAAATAATTAATGAATTTCGCAAGTGTTTTAAAAAATCACTTTGACCAATAATCACCTGTCCGCGGTTAACCACCAAACGCTCATACCACTTGAGATCAGTTCGGTTTTTATAGTCCTCAATTTCGGTATTGGTGAGCTGTCTGCGCTGGGTTAGTAGACTAACAAAACCCTCTAAAGTGGGTTGAAAAATAACCTTGGGTGGTACCGACACCGAGTCCGGGCGTGACTTAAACGCGGTCATACCCATCCAGACTGCAGGTATGAGCATCAAAATGGCAGCAATTACGGCAACAACAGCTCTTACATTGCGCCAAAGCTGGGGACGAAAGCCTACCTTATCAACCCTCGTTGAAATCGTTACTGGCTTGGGCGGTGCTGAAGGGCTTTGTATCATTAGCCTTCCCTCACTTTGTTTAGCTGCCTGATATAAAGGTTGCTTATCGCAATAATCACAATTAAAATAATGTAAGCAAGGGCACTGGAAGAACCTGTATCAAACTGTCCTTGAAACGCCTCACGGTAAAGCCTGACCGAAACGGTTTCTGTGGCGTCCCCTGGTCCCCCACCTGTTATGCCCATCACTAAGTCAAACTGCTTTAGGGCCTCTATGGTGCGAAACAAAACAGCTATGAGTAAAAGAGGCATGACCTGCGGCATGGTAATACGGCGAAAAATAAACCAGGGCCCCGCACGGTCAATGGCAGCAGCTTCATAAAGATAGTCAGGAATCGCACTTAAACCTGCCAGTGATAAGAGCATGACAAAAGGGCTCCACATCCAGACATCTACAATGATAATCGCCCAGAGGGCTAGTGTCGGATCACCCAACCATTCGGGCGAGGTATTGATATTACGAAAACCTAAAAGATAATTCACAATGCCGTAAGAAGGGTTAAACATAAGCCGCCAGAAAAGTCCCACAATGACAGGTGACAGCATCATAGGTACTAAAATGAGCGTGGTAATAATGCCGCTTCCCTTAAACTTTTCCTTGATGAGCAGCGCTAAGCTAAACCCTACCAGCATTTGCAACGCTACCGAAATTACCGTATAGCGACCGGTAATAGCAAAATGTTTCCAGAACCGAGCGTCAGATAAAATCGCTAAATAATTTTGAAAGCCTACCCACTTGGGAGCAGTGCTCGAGATCACCGAATATTCGGTAAAACTTAAATACAAACTGTAAAATAGTGGGTAAATATTCATCAGCACCAAAATAATCATGGTCGGGGTAATAAACAAAACCATGATATTGCGGTCACTTAGCTGCCTGCGCTTTGCTTGCATGAGGTCTCCGAAAAAATAAAAAAGGGGCGAAAGGCTGTTTCGCCCCTAAACTTAAACCACTACTTTATTCTTTGATAATGCCCGCGTTAATAAGAACTTCGTCCATTTCAAATGCCATACCGTCCATAGCTTCTTGCGCAGTACCTTCACCACCAACAATATAAGCATGGAGATAGCGCTGAGAAGGCTCTAAGAGCTGACCAAACTCTGGAATATTCCAGAAGTCTTTGACAAAGGTCATAGTTTCTGCAAAAGCTGCGTTGTAAGGGGTCTGGTTGAGGAAAGTGTCAGACTCGAGCACTTCTATATTACAGGTATACCCACCCAATTCAGCCCAGCGAGCCTGGGTGTCTTTCTCAGCAAACCAGCTAATAAAGTCATAAGCGGCTTGCTTGCGCTCGTCACTAACATAGCTGTTAATACTGATGCCCTGACCACCTAGTGCCGCGTAACGTTCACCGGTTGGGCCTTTAGGCATAGGGAAGTAGCCCGTAGAATCTCGGTAAGGATTGATTTCAGAGTTGTCAAGCGCAGGGAAAAAAGCAAAGTAATTCATGATCATGGCAGCTTGACCGTTGATAAAGAGGTCATTCATTTCTGCAAAGAAAGCATTATTGGTGCCCGGCGGGGCAAAGCTGTAAAGCTCTTTGTAAAGTTCAGCAGCAGCAACAGCTTCAGGCGAGTTGACTACACCTAAAACATTATTGTCGGCATCTTTCCAATCAGCACCATAACTAAAGAGCACATTTTCAAAGCCCATGGTAATAGCGTCATAATCAACCTGAGTATAAACACCTACACCATAAAGCCCAGCATCAGGGCGAGTAAAGAACTCGGCAATATCTCTAAGTTGCTCCCAGGTTTCAGGTACGGCTAAATCATAGCCATATTTTTCTTTAAAGGCAGCCATTTCATCTGGGTTTTCAAAAAGGTCTTTACGATATGCCCAACCATTGGCATCGCCTTCCGTTGGGTAGGCATAATATTTGCCGTCATATTCACCGTAGTAGGTGAGTGTGGCTGGCGTGACTGTATCCTTAATGCCGTTATTCACCAAAAAGTCAGTCATATCAACATAATGACCCTCAGTAACCCCTTGACCAATCCACTGGCTGTCACCGACAACCATATCAAAGGCGTCACCTTTGGCAGCCCACTCAGCGGCCACTTTGTCAAAATAGCTACCCCAGGGTTCTTGAACAACGTTGACCTTGATACCTGTAGCTGCTTCGTATTCGTTGGCAACTTGCTGTAAGAAATTTGCGGGATCCCACTCAGCCCACCAAATCGTTAATTCATTAACTTGAGCAAAGCCTAAACTAGTTATCAATAAAACCATAGCAATCAATAAGCGCCGAAAAATTTGTTTCACAACTGCTCCTTTCAAAATTGAATGGCAAATATATAGAAATGATTAACCATGCGAACTAAGGTTTGAACTAACCAATGCCACCTCCCTTGTGCTTAGGCATTGCGATAAAAACTCAAATAGTCACACCCAAAGGGCGTAGACAGGTTGTATACATTAAGCTGTGCCTGGATTATACAAATGCAAGCACAAGGTGTCAATATTTGCCACACCAGACCCCATTTTGATTAATTACCTGGTTTTTAACTCTTTAATCAGCTTTAAATATCCGTATTCAAAACTTGACAGAGGGGAAGACATTGATTTATCTTGTATACAAATCAAGTTAATCTGTATACAGCTCGTCTTTAATAAAACCTATACCTAGGCTCGAGCTAATCTCTAATCTTTTGACGCAAAGGCTTATCAAGGTGTCTGAATGGATAATCTGGAAACCTATTTAACCCACCAGAACAAAAAACGCAGCAGCAGCAACCGTACTCGGCGCGAGGAAGCTTATGAGCGCATCAAAGATGCCATACGCCATGCGGAATTAAAACCCGGAGAACCTCTGTCTGAAACGCGTTTATCTAAACTTTTGGGGATTAGTCGAACCCCCGTAAGAGAAGCGCTGCATCAACTGGTGCAAGAGGGGCTGGTTGAAACGGCGCCTGGTCAAACGGTCACCGTGGCCAGTCGTTCCATACAGGATGTATTAGATGTGGTGCATATACGCTCCCTGCTCGAGCCTGAACTGGTGCGCTTAGCAGCAGAAAGTATTTCTCAAGCTCAAATTGAAACCTTAGAAGGTGTTGTTATAAAGCTTGAGGAAGCTGCCAAGCAGCATGATTTAGCGGCTTGGGCTAAGGTTGATGTGGTCTTTCATGACATCATTAAAGAAGCTTGCCCCAATAAACTGCTAGGCCAAACTGTGGTACAACTCAAAAACCGCGTCCATCAGGTTGCCAACATCGATACCCATACCAATCCAGAGCGACTTATTACTTGTACTCAGGAGCATCGGGTAATTTTTGACGCCATCAAAGCTAAAGACAGTCAAGCCGCCAAACAAGCCATGGAAACCCATATTTCTGCCTTAACCAATAGCCTTTTGAAACGTATTAGTTATAGGTAATAAAGGAGTTAGGATGCACTTTATTCGGTGGATACTAAGCAAAACCTCTAGGATCTCACCATGAGCGCTGGTCTGCAACAAGACATGATCTATAGTGAGCTTGAGGAAATCGTTGGCTCAGCTTATATCAGTAACAGCGAAAGTGAAAAACTGGTTTATTCAACCGACTGGTTCTGGTTACCGCAAATGTGGCTTGATCGCGGCGAACGCTTAAGACCTCCTGATTACATTGTTAGACCAAGCTCTGCCGAAGAAATTGCCGAAATTTTAAAGATTGCCAATAGCTATAAAATTCCGGTTATCCCTTGGGGAGGTGGCTCTGGTTCACAGGGCGGCGCGGTTCCCGTCTTTGGCGGCATCATGCTAGATGTCAAACGGCTTAACAAGGTGCTCGAGATAGATGAGCGCTCACTTACTGTGACCGCGCAAGCTGGTATCAATGGTACACAGCTCGAGTGGGCCGTCAACGAAAAAAACCTAACCCTACCCCACTATCCAGCCTCAGCGAATTGCGCCACCCTTGGCGGCTACTTAGCTCCTCGCGGCTCTGGCACGATCAGCACCAAATACGGCAAAGCTGAAGACCTTGTTTTAAGCATGCAAGTCGTTTTGCCTAATGGCGAAATTATACGCACACCAAAAGTACCTAATCACGCAGGCGGGCCTGATTTTTACAGATTGTTTTTAGGCTCAGAAGGTACACTGGGCGTGATTACCGAAGCCACAATGCAGCTTGATTATTTGCCTGAAACACGTCTTTTTAGAGCTCTGCTGTTTGACGATTTATCAAAAGCGCTCGAGGCGGGCAGGTTGATGGTAACGAGAAGGCTCGAGCCTACTGTCATAAGACTCTACGATCAAAAATCTACCCTTTCACAAGTCAAAAAAGTGCTGGGCTATGAATTTGATGGCGCGTACATGGTCATCGGCTTTGATGGTGACCCCGACATCGCAGCTTTGCAAGAACAAAAAGCGCTCGCCCTTTGTGCTGACTTGGGCGCGCAAGATTTAGGCCGTGAACCCGGTGAGGCCTGGTGGCAGCACCGTTACGATTTTTATTACCCTCCTAAAGGCCTGCACTTTCCCTGGATGTACGGTACTACCGAATCAGTAACCACCTTTAGCAACATAGAAAAGCTTTACTACGCGCAAAAAGAAGCGGTGGAAATGACCTATCATGACTGGGATGTTGATTACATTGGTCATTTTTCACATTGGTTTCACTGGGGGACTATGGTCTATAGTCGTTTCATCATCAAGCATCCACCCGAAGATGCCCATGAAGCCTTAAAGTTACACAACCGCATCTGGAATACTGCTGTAAGCGCAGCGCTTGAAAATGGCGGCATGGTCAATGAGCATCACGGTGTAGGGCTCAAGCTATCGCGCTTTATGCGCCGTCAATATGGCGACGCCTGGCCCATGTTAGAGCGCATTAAAGACGCCCTTGACCCCCAAGGCATTATGAACCCGGGCAAAGTTGGCTTTGGAGGGTTGAAATGAAAGCAAAGGGAAAAGGGCATGAGCCTTTATACCTTTTACTTTTTGCTTTTTCCTCGAGGTCAGCGTTATGACCTATGCTGAAGCCCTCGAAACGCTAGAAAGATGCCGCTACTGCCTGATGTGCCGTCACGCTGACCCTTTAAGCCATATCAGTTTTAACGAAGCTTTGACCCCTCATGGTATTGCCTTAACCATTTATTCAGAGCACAAAGGACTTTTAAGCTGGACTGAAGGTAGTTTAAGCAATGTCTTTAGTGAACTTGACGCTGG
>JAHEBB010000337.1 GCA_024642575.1 Trueperaceae bacterium
TAACCCCAGCATCTTAAGCCGTTTTGGTGAGCAAGGTTCAGGGATTATCTTGCGTACCTCGCAGCCGGGAGAGGCGGTTTATTCCGTACAAAGCGGCATTATTACTGAAATGTCCAAATTTTCAGCGAATGATGGCTATATTGTTACCATTGAACATGCTAACAAGGTAAGCACCACCTATCTCAATTTACAAGCGGTTCCTTTGGTCAAAGTTGGGGATAAGGTAAGCAAGCATCAGATTATTGGCTATCTCGGTGGCGGCACCTTAACCCCTGCCAATGTGCTTAAATTTTTTGCCTCAGAGTACCAAAATGGTAGGTTCAGTTTTATCGACCCAGCAAGTCTCCTTCATTTTAATTAGCTCGAGCGCTTAAGCTGCTTATTTTTGGTGGTGGTATTATCCTGACAGATAGGCTTTCTCCGTAAGTGTTTGAAAATGTGCTCAGTCACACCCTAGTTAAGCATTCGCTTTGAACATCAGTCTGCCTTATACCACTCCCTGATTTTTTTTCAATCTTTACTTAAGCACCTGAACTTTTATGCTAGACTTTTGCCTCATGAGTGCAAAAAAAGCGTCTTTAAAAATTGCTTATCAAGGTGTCGCTGGTGCAAACAGCGAGCTTGCCTGTCTACAAATCAATCCTAATGCCGAGGCTATTGGCTACCATAGCTTTGAAGATGCTTTTTCTGCTACGGTTAAAGGTGAAACTGATCTTGCTTGCTTACCCGTAGAAAACAGCTTGGCAGGTTCGATTAATCAAACCTATGACCTCTTAACCGATTCGGTTTTACATGTTGTAGGGGAACAGATCGTTCGAGTTCATCATAATTTGATGGCCAAACCTGGTACCAAACTCACTGACATTAAACGGGTTTATTCTCATCCACAAGCCTTGGCCCAGTCACAGGTATTTTTAAGAAAACATGGCTATGAAGCCGTTACCGATTTTGATACCGCAGGGGCTGCCAAAGTCTTATCTGAAAATGGTGGCGAGGGCAAAGCCGCACTGGCAACCAAGCGTGCTGCCGAGATTTACGGGCTCGAGGTTTTGGCTGAGCATGTAGAAGACATGGACTTTAACTATACGCGCTTTTTGGTCTTAGGCCCCGATGAAATTATTAAGCAAGGTGAAAACAACAAATCCAGTATGATTATTGCCACCCGCCACCGCCCGGGTGATCTGGTGGCCTGCTTAGAAGAATTTCCCAAAAATGATATCAATATGACCAAAATTGAATCGCGCCCAAGGCGAGATAAACCCTGGAGCTATCTCTTTTATATAGATATCGAAGGGCATATCGAAGATCAAAATGTACAACAAGCCATGACAGGTCTGATGCGCAAAGCGGCCTTTGTTAAGTTTTTAGGCTCGTATCCCGCAGCACCCCTTATTGACCCTGAGCCTTAGCTTATAGAAAACCAGAAAATTCTGTTTGATTTGCTGTAGCTGTTAAATTCTACAATACCTCTGATTTAGCCCTGCTCTAAGCTTAGGGAGTGCGGTTTAAGTCTTATCTAACTTTTATTTTTTCACCGCGCGTTTTGGTCATGCTGAGCTTTTTGCTGTTGTGCCAAGGCTATGCTCAAAATCTGAACATTATAAAACCTGAAGACAGAGAAGTTAGCCCCGGAGACTTTGTCACGCTGGTCTTTAGGCTCGAGCCCAAAAGCGATATGAATGTTCTCATAACGGCTAGTACCAATGATGATTGGCCTATCTTAAGGCAAGTGGGTGAGCAGAGCTTAAAGGCAGGTAAGTCAAAACCTATCGCGGTAACCCTGAGTATTCCAGCGCTCGTTAAAGCAGGCAAGCAGACTCAAGTCAATTTAAAGGTGGAAAATGAAGAGCTCAAGCTTAGTAGCAGTGTTAGCTTAAAGGTTAGCGATTTTCACCAGCTTGATCTTGAAGCCTCATCAGAGTTGGTTCTAAATCAAGATGATCTTAAGGTCAAGGCTCTTAATCAAGGAAATATTAGCGAAACTACCCTTTTAAGTATTAAACAATCGGGTGATTTGGTGTTTGAGCAAGAACTCAAGCTCGAGCCTTTTTCTAGCCAAGATATTGTCTATACCCCTGAATTAGAGGGCCTGCTTGTCATCGAGTTAAGTCAAGATAGTAGCGTAAAAGCCAGTAAGATAAGTAATGTTATTCGGATTGGGCTTCCCGAACCCGAAAAGTTGATTCTTACAGGCGCTATTAACACAAGCCTGAGCAGCACAGGTGCTTGGAGCGCTGAAGCTGAACTGACAGGCTCACTTTCAGATTACTTTGGTCTTGATGCCAGCCTAAACGCCACGAATTGGCAACGCTCTTTTGTCGAAGTCAAACATGAAGACTTTAAGGTTCAGGCAGGCAAGACCAGAGCCAATCCCTATGGACTAACCTTACCGAGCGGTTTTGGCCTCAGTGGAATCTGGCTACCCGCCGAACACAAAACGCTATCGGCTGGACTTTCCTGGCTCAAAGAAGATCAGTTCGGGCTTTATCTAGCAGGCGAATACAGGGACGGCTCGAGCCAACTGGTAGCAGGAACTGGCTTAGCAGCAGGCTCAATCTATTCAGAAACCAAAACGCTCTTTCGCTTTGATGGGCTTAGCGTTCAAAGTCGGGCTTATCTCCTAGATAAAGAGTTTGGTCTTGAGGCTAGATTAGACCTGTTTGACGCCATAAGGTTTTATACCGTTGAGCTAAGTGCTAAAGATTTATTTCAAGAGGGGCTAAATCTGGCTGGCAACTTTAACCTTTCCGAAGCACATGAAGGGGACTTTAGCGCTGGTTTTCGTCTTTCCCCTCTTGTCAAAGCGCAGTCAGATGCCTATATGGCCATGACGACCGACATTCCAACCCCTCTTGCTGGACAACTCTCTACAGGCTTACAAGCTGGACTTAATACCAGCTTTGCCAGTTTGCGTTACACCGCTACCCTTGAGGCAGGTTGGCAAACCAGCTCTCAATTTGCCATCAATTACACACCCGAAGGTTTAAATTTGAGTCTGGATAGCTTCTGGCTTGAAACCCTGGCAGACAAACTTTCTGTGAAAGGCTCAGTACGCTATTTTCTTGATGCCGATGTCCTGGAAGCTAGCCTGGAAGCAGACGGGCATCTGGATCTAACTCCCTTTGAAGTAGAGCTAAGTGCCGACTGGCTTTCGCCTAGCGAAAACCTATCCTTAGAAACAACCGTAAACTACTTACAAGATGCCTGGACACTGGGTTTAAGTAATAATTTGGGCTACAGCTATGGTGAAAAGGGTGGTTGGTCGCTCGCACTAGGACTCTCAGCGGATTATGATTTTTCTTTTGCCACCCCTAAAGAGGTCATTGACTATAGTGGCGGTCGCCGTCTGGGCAGTTTGGTAGGTCATGTTGAGGCTGAGGGTTTGGCCTTAGCCAATATTGAAATTAAAATTGACCGTTTTCGGGTACAAAGTAACGAAATGGGTGAATTTAGAGCTGAACTGCCTCCAGGTGACTATGACATTAGTCTTACTACGACTAGCTTGCCCATAACCTATAGGCTAATTAGTCCAGCAACCTTAAAGGCCAGGGTTAACATAGGCGAGGAAACCACGATTAGCTTTAAGGTAGCAGAAACAACTGTTTTACAAGGAAAGGTATTTGAGGATCTTGATGGCGATGGCAAAGCGGACGAACCGAAAAAAGGGGTTAAGGCACAACTACTCCTTACCGATGCCGAAGGCTTAAGACGAAGCTTGCTCAGCAATGATGACGGCAGCTTTGAGGTCAGCGGACTGGTTCCTGGCAAAGCAAAACTTAAAATAAATACTGTGGCAGCAGGCAGCACTATTGTTGGGCCTGCTGAAAAAGAAATTATTTTGGTATCAGGTGAAATTTCCCAGGCTGAGTTTTTAGTGCAACCCGTGATTGCCAAGAGCCAGAGTTTTGATTCAAGCAGTCTACGCATCAGACGTGTTGAGCTAAGCTCTGACACGGTTCCCCCAGGTACCGCTCCCGTTATTACGGTAAGTTTAAACACTGACGTAGAAGAGGTTTTGCTCCACTCTACTTATGGAGACAGCCAGCTCGAGCTTCATGGCAAGTCATGGCAAGGCCGTCTGCTTATACCTGTCACTGCCGCATCAGGTGTTCTGGAGTTTAACGTTATTGCCCAAATAGAAGGTGCAAAAACAGAAAAAACAGGGCGAGTTGTGATTGATCCTCAGGCTCCTGCTTATAATATAACTGTCAATGGACCCGTTAAGCCCGGAGAAAAACTGAGTATCCTGATCGATACCATTTTATATCCTGTTAGCATAAACATCAGTTCGGAGTTTGGCGAAGTTCAGGCTCAGGAGCTTGAGCCCAGCAAATACGAGGCTCTCCTGGATATCCCCCAAAATACCCAAGATGCCATCTATGCGCTTAAGCTAACATTGGCAACGGCTGAGCAAAGCTTTACTGAAGAGCAAACCTTTAGAGTTTTAGTACCTTAATCACGCTCAAGCCTTTTAGAAATTGCGCGGAGGCTAGAGAAAATTAAGGCTGAACCGTAGCTAAATAACGCAATACATAAAGATAAGTTCCTGGCATCTCTGAGCCATTTACCTTCAAGCTAAAATCTTGGGGTGAAAGCAGCAATTCAAAATCGGCTGTTGGTTGGGTAATTTTAAATTCTCTGGTCATTAGAGGTTCCCCAAAAAGCAAAATTTGCGGAAAAACAGGATCGGCATTTTCAGGTTTTTCTTGTACAAAAAGCTCGAGCTTAATGGTTGCGCCTTTAGGATTATTGGTATAGACATAAACAGCGTCAAGTGTGCTTTCGGTAAACTCCAGCAATTTCCCCGTTTCAAGCGAACTCATATAACTTGCAGCATTAAGCCCGCCATAGTCAAATTTTAGACTAAGAGAACTACTGGACTGACCCTTAATTTTTACGAGCGCAACTGCGGAAGAAGCCACCTGAACAAGATGATTAATACTTGAAGAATCAACACTGTAAATAATCTGATTAGCTAATACCCCCGCTAGCTCCTCCCCTGTTAACCAAAGGCGATATTCAACCGAAATATCGGTAACAGGTGAATTGCCTGAGTAAACGGTCTGGGCAAAGGCACCAAGCTCAAGCCAATCCGTGGTGTAGCTATTCGCTTGCCGAGGAGAAATGGTATAGCGAGCTTCAATTCTAAAGGCCGTCCAGGTACTTGCCTGACGCACCGTTAAAACATAAGCTTTTGACCCCTGCCGCTGTACCCGCAAGGCAATACTCGAGCTTGAGGCAGCCGAGTTTAAAGGCTTACACTGAGTGCAACTGAGTGCCTCTTTTATATCAGCTTCGCTAGCTTCAAAGCTGACCACTCCCCCCGACTGAAAACTAAGCCGCTGGGCTTTTGCCAAACCCAGCAGCAAACATAAAGCTAATAAACTGAATCTAAGGAATGTCAAGGGGCAATTCCCCTACCAGCATATTTCCACGACTATCTTCAACCAGTGCCAGTGCCACATAGTACCCTGGCTCGACTTCATCTGGAATCGCCAAACTCAAGTCCCGTTCACTTTCTCGCAAAACAGGCACGTCAGGTACTTCAATCATGTACTTGGTTTCCCCTGCTTCATTGCGCAGTTCAACCCGTCCACCCAAACGCATCAAGGTATTCCCATCATTTAAGATGCTAAGAAGAACACTCCTGTCACCTTCTTGATAAAAGTCCAAAAGCTCTGAACCATTTTTTTCGGTTTCTTTAACTGTCACATAGACAGCCATGCCTATTTCCGTTGTGGTAACCACGGCAACGCCCGTATTTTCAGAGGGGGGGGGAACCACCGTAAAAAAAAGTAAACTATGATAGGTCCCAGCTAAACTAGTATCTTCAGGAATCGTCACAGAAATGCGAAACTCCTGCCCCCCATCACCCACTAAGGCCAGTTCTTCAACTTCAGGCTGAATCCAGCTACTGGCACTTTCGGTGCTCGAGCCTTCAGGCAAAACCACTAACTCGCCATCGGGTTTTAAGGTCCAGTCAGCTTTTCTTACCTGAACTTGCTGCTGAGTCGTTGCGTCTCCCAAAATGATAATGGTTTCAGTAACGGTTTCTCCCGGCAGACCACTAATCTCGAGCCTGGGGGGTGAAAGACCAATATCGGCTGCCTGCGCCAGACTCAGTA
>JAHEBB010000338.1 GCA_024642575.1 Trueperaceae bacterium
CCAGCCATTTTTTGGTTCAGCACGCATCTTATTCATAACACTGGTTTTACCTATGCGGCGCTCGGCTGTCATTATGACGCTTTGTTTTTCCAGCGTCTCCCAAAGTTCGTTAATCAGTTCATCTCTACCCATAACTTCTTTAGGGTCAAGTTGTCCACCAGGGTTAGTTTTCATAACTCCATAATATACGTCAAAACTAACGTACGTCAAATTTGACGTACGTTAAAAACGTTTTATGTTCTGGCTGCTTCAAAATATGGGGTAGATTATTGCTTTACTTATACCAAACTGAAAAGTGAGTGTAACGATACTTAGCTCGTCCGAGCTTACGATCAAAGATCGGAATTGATGATTTAACACCATCATCAATTCAGCATGATATTAGTCTTCAAGCAAAGCGTCCATCTGCTGCGCCAGATAAAGCTGAGCAAGGGTTTCTGGTTTGGATAGAGGCTTACCAATTAAGCCTTCAATTTTGGCAAGGCGGTAGCGCAATGTATTGCTATGCACATTCATGCGTTTGGCAAGCCCTGTTAAATCTTCGGGGTTTTTTAAATAGGCTTTTAAGGTTTCTCTAAGCTTGCCTGATTTATCAGCTTTTTGCAAACGACCTATAAACGCTTCCCTTAAGGCCTCGAGCCTATCCCTAGGTAAACCTTGTAAAGACGCGTAAATAGGGTCAAGGTTGGAAAAGCTGGCGTAACCAATTTGACTATCAACAGCGTCTAGTGCTTGCATGGCTTGCTGGTAGGCCTTATTTAAATCGGCGTAGTTAGCACTTGGCAGGCTCGAGCCTAGCCTTGGCCCTTCCTCAGCTGACCACAAAGCCTCATAAAATGCGGCGAGCATAGCGGTATTGCTGGTGCTAATAACCCAAACACAGTGAGACTCTCGCCTAGCAGAAAGAAAAGGAAAGTCCAGCCCCGTAAAAAACCCATCTCCCCTTTCTTTAAGCGCTATCAGATAAGGTTCTAAAGCTGCCTTACGCTGCTTTTTCGGGCGAGCCACCATAACCACATAGTCAATGCCATAATCAAAGCTATAACTTGCCAAGCGAAAGCGTAAATCTTGCGCTTTCCCAAGGAGCCATTCCTCAAATAATGCTTCTTTACGCGTGCTTTTTAGCTCGAGCTGCAAATCTTTGTGCTGAAGGCTATGCGCCAGTAGTTGAACACAGGTTTGTAACAAGGGCACAAATCTATCCTCTAAACCCAAAGCCAGCAGTTTTGCCTTAGCCATGCCGCCTAATTGAATCTGAAAAACCCATAGATTTTCTGACTCTGTTTGGTGTTTGCCTTCAGCCAACTTAAGCGCACGCTCATTTAGATTCATAATGCCCGCTTGGGCCAAAAGCCCACCCCAGGCGTTATAAAGGGCAAAATGAGCCGCACACAGCTTCTCCAGGCGCTCGAGCATATCCTTTTCAGGTTTATCTGACTCGAGCGCCTCCAGAAGATACGCATATATAGTAGGGCTTACCAAGCCATCCGCTTCAGCTAAAAGTAGCTTAAAGGCAGCTTCTTGCACGCGCTCAAAACTTTGAGGATGCGGCAGCGTAATAAGACTAAGCTCTTGCTCCTGACACCAAAGGCGCAAACTTTCAGCGGGTGCAGTTTGTGCGTGGTAAATAAGGGCAGCAGGTTGTGCTGCTTTAAATAAGTCAAAATGGCTAAAAGGTTTTGGCATGAGGCACAAGCTATGGGGCTCGAGCCAGAGCGTTTCCTCACTAAGTACTTGAACAGCTTTAAACGAACTGTCTGCCGACCCTGAATCCAGACTTAAGCCAAGCCTGGGTTGATTGAGCAAGTCACTGAGTCTGGGCATGAGTCAAGGAAGGGGGAACTAGGCGCAAGTATGACATGGATATAAGGGTTTTTCCAAGTTTCCCTAGCACTTGCATAAATCATTGCAACTCAGATAATTCGCGAAGCCTTGGCAACTTTAAACTGTCAGGGTAAAGGCAAGGTTTGCTTTAGGCAGGTGCAAGACGCTCGAGCTTTACCCCGCTTAAGGCAAAAATACCTAAAAATATCAGCAGTACGGCAACAGGTAAAATCACATTGAGGGTTTTAAACAGCACAGACTGATCGGGTTTGGGGGCGTAAACCTGCATGCCAAAACTGGTACTGGCTTTCCCAGCTGCCCCATCAAGCTCAAGATCAACCAGCCATGATGCGTCTCCCCAGTCAGAGCTGGCACTTAAGCTGAGTGGATCAACAATAAAACGCTCCCCATCGTAGCTTGCTGTGTACGTTGTGACCTCGCTACCTGCACTTTCAGGTGGGCTAATCTTGACACGAACCTGCGTATCGGCTGAAACTGGCTGCCCATCCTGCTTAACCTCTATCTTAAAATAAGCTCGCTCTAAAAGGCGCTCGCCCATAATGGTGATTTCATAAGGGCCAGCAGGTTTTTTGTAAAGCAGGCGTTCTTCGCTACCGGCGCTGTTACCAAGCAAAGCCCATAAGGGATTCTGGGCATAGGCCTGTGAAGCCAGCATAAAAACGGAAACCATAAGTAAAGCAAATCTTTGCATTAGGCAAGTCCTTTCTGAAACGCATGGGCGTCTGAAAACTGAATTCTTGGATAGTAAAGAAAGCCCAAACCCAAGAAAAAAATAAACAGGATAAATAGACTGGGCAAAAGCTCCTTTAAGGAAAAACGGGCTTGAGGAACTACCTTTAGGGCAAAGGAGTAAGGTTCTGCAAAGGCGCTCGAGCTTAGCTCGGCTTGATAATCGCCTACATGGCTAAGCGGCAAATCTAAAAAGTACGCATCATAAAACTGTTTACCCTCATCACTGTTTAGGCCCAGGTACAGCAACGGCTCTGTTATAACCTCACCGTTTTGCTCGAGCCTGAGTGTTAGCTCAGGTGCAAGCATTGTTGACGCCGTATTTTGCTTTAGTTTCAGAAAAAGCCTAAGTTGCAGTTTACCTTCTTGCAGATGGGTGTCTTCCAAAAGCGTCAGGGTATAAGTTGCCCATTGACCATCTTTGATTACAAGCTTATAACCGCTATGGGCTAAAGCAAAACTCGTGACGAGAAGCAACAAAGGCAAAATCCGTTTGAGCATTTTAGGCATCTATTTGGCTCGAGTAGTTTGATAAAAGCGCAATCAGTAAACCCACGATTGCCGCCTCAAAAACACTGCCTATCCAGATATAAGCTGTGTACCAAACACCGCCTTTAAGCCCTGTCTGAAGGGCTAAAGCGTAAAAGAGACTCCAAAAAATCAGGGGCAGGGCAAAGCCAAAGGCGTAAAGCTGAGCAGGTCGCTTGCTACTAGGTTTTAAAACGGCATACAAAACGTCCATCAAGATGCCTGTCAGCACAAATACTGGAATAAAGGCTGGAATAAACGAAGTAATAGTCATGACTAGAGCGAAAAGGCTGAAAAAGAAAGTAAAGCTACCCCTGGGCAGTTTGAAGCTATGTACTAGCCAGAGGGCTGTTCCCACCATCAGCACAGACTGCGCCATCGTGCCCATAACTCCCAGCGAATGACCATACCACTCAATGGTCGTGCGCCAATCTGCCAGCATCCAGGCATTGTTTACAGTAGGAAAATAAGCCATTCCTGCAAAAGCAAGGACATTGGCAAACATAGTCCAGGAAATAAGCCCGGGCAAAAATCTAAGCAGACTTGGCTCTTTGGCCTCACGGTGGCGTCTGCTGGCAGCGGCTCTGGCTGGCCCAACCGCAATCATGGCCCAACCTATAAACAACATCATATGGGTGGGGCTTAAGAGCGCTTCCATATCTGCCTCAAAGCCAAAAAGCGTGTGACCGGTTAAATCAAGCGCGCCTCCAAGACCAAAAATCAGCACTCCAAAAAATGACACCAGATAACCTGCAGGTAGGGCATTAAGTCCACGAAAACCCTGCCTAAGATACCGCGCGGCATTGGCAATAAGCCATATACCAATGACCGCCAGGCTGCTATAAAAGAGCAAATGATATTCGCTAAAGACCGATTGATCAGGGCCATACTCAATATGAGACCAACCATCCATATAAATACCTGCTGATAAAAGCAAAAGCAAGCTGGTGTAAACCCAATCAAATGCCAGGGTACTAAGCGGTTTATCAGAAAGCGCAGGCGTTTGAGTATGTACCTTAGCCATACGAAGAGAACCAAGTGCCATAAGATACTCCTTTGGTAGTTTGCTATCCGATTGGATAGTATAGTATGATGCTATACGAACGGATAGCAAATGTCAAGCATGACCTAAAAGTCCTACAGTTTGGCAGGCGTTCATAAGCTATGATGGTAAACGTAGTAATGACAGATATAGCTGAACAACGTACAGGTCGCCAGAGCGAAGAAGCCGCCGAAAAAACCAGAGCCGCTATCCTTGAGGCCGCCTTAAATGAATTTGCCAATCACGGCTTTGAAGGCTCGAGCCTGCGTAATATTGCCAAAGCAGCGGGCACAACCCACGGGCTTATACGCCATCACTTTGGCAGCAAAGAAGCTGTTTTTTATGCGGTTGTTGACCAATCCATTGCCAGCTATGCAGCAGGTGAAAAAGTACTGGTCAAGCAATTATCTCAAATCGATCTTAACGATCCTAAAAAGCTCATCGCCACGCATAAGGAAATGCTTCGTAATTTTGCCCAAACCTCAGCAGCCAATCCTGCCATGATGCGACTACTCATGCATGAAGGTGGTAAACCAAGTGAACGTCTGAAGTATCTTTATAAGCAAATTGAAGCCCTAAACGCAACGTATGCCTTCTTTTTTGAGCATCTTCATGCTCAGGGCGTTTTACCTTACCTCGATCATCAGGCTTGTTTTTTGTTTATTTTGACCAATCTTGGTCTGGTCTTTGGGCTTAGCGAAGTGAGTAGCCACTATGTCGGCGGAGACATTTTAACAGAGACTCAGCTCGAGGCTTATACCGAGCGCATTATTAAAATTTTGTACCCAAATGATTAACTTAAGACTTGGTCGGCATGCGACCTTGCTGAACCGCTTCAGCTATCATCGGCGGTAAACCCCAGGCAATAATGTCAAAGGCAACCGCAGCAAAATCATACTCGACTTTATCCATGGTAATTTCGGCTTGACCCGCATCATTAAAACGAATCAGCGCATAGTCAGCTCCAGGCTCACCGTTTAACGATAAGCCAACCGAACCAGGGTTAAGTACCCAACCATTAGGAGCCTTGCGAAAAAAGGGTACGTGAGAACCGCCACAAACCAAAATGGAGCAGCGATTACGCTCGAGCATGCGCGACAAGGTAATCGGGTCTTGGTTAAGGTTTAAACGTTCATTGGGGGTTTCAGGTGAACCATGAAAAAAGCGCAAACGACCTGCAGGAGTTTTAACCCTTAGCTGCACAGGTAATTCACGTAAAAAGTTGACATGTCTGGGCTCTATAACCGTGCGTGTCCACTCGAGCGTAGAGTCAGCAACCCCTTCTCTAGGTGCGCTCGAGCGCGCAAAGTCAAAAGCAATTCGTTCATCAGCAGCGCCCAAAGTACAAAGAAGGCCAGCAGAGCGAATCAAGTCGAGGGTTTCGTTTGGTGAAGGCCCATAGCCTACTAAGTCACCCAAACACAAAATGGTATCTGCACCCTGTCGTTTTAATTCGTCTAACACGGCTTCTAAGGCAATAACATTTGCATGAACATCACTGATTATGCCTATGACCACCCAATCAGTGTAACACTGCTGAAAGCGATTTCAAAGAGAAGCATCCAACACCAAATATTGAGATATTAACCCGCATTCTAATTGCTAACCTCTTAGTAATTCTTTTGCCTAATACCAGCCTGAATAGTCAGTGTACTAATACTTAGCTTATTTGAGCGTACGATCAAAGATCGGTATTGATGATGGTATTACATCATCAATTCAGCTTGGTATAAGTTCGCCGCTAATCCTTTAGCTCAGGTATCCTTGAGATCCTGCTGGTAAGTCGCTCTCAGCACCTGACTTTATCAGTAAACTTTAAATTTACTATCGTTTACCCAGGACTCTTTAATAAAGGGTTTTAGCTAGCCAGCTTAGTACTTCAGGAACTACCTCTTCAGAGCATTCCTCTTGCGGTACATGACCACA
>JAHEBB010000339.1 GCA_024642575.1 Trueperaceae bacterium
GCCTGGGCAGGGGGAAGTGTGAGCGCCTGGGCCGGCGGTAGCGTGAGTGCTTGGGCCGGCGGTGACTACTTACCTTTGCCACAAAATACCGCTAAGTGGCAACGTATGAATTTGGAAGTAGCTCAAAGCATGGCAAGCCATTTGGGAGCAGGGATTAAGGTTGCTGTTATCGATAGTGGAATTGACTTAAACCATCCAGCCCTTAAAGGTGGTCTTGTGCCAAGCAGTCAAATGAGAGATTATGTTGATGGCGACAGTGTGCCGCAAGAGCAAGGTCGTCTTGGGGTGGGTGCCTATGGGCATGGTACCAATGTTGCCAGTATTGTTTTACAGTTAGCGCCTAAAGCTAAAATTTTACCCCTGCGGGTGCTTAGCCCCAATGGTAGTGGCGATGTTTTAGCGGTTGCTGAGGCCATTCTTTATGCCGTAAGTCAAAATGTGAAGGTCATTAATCTAAGCCTTGGGAGTGACGCACCTTCGGCAGCGGTAAGTGCTGCTATTAAAGTCGCAACCGATAAAGGCATTTTTGTGGTGGCCTCGAGCGGCAACAGTGGCGATACTCAGATAACCTATCCTGCCAATGAATTTAATCAAGATCTTACCCAGCTAGGAAAATTTAGTGTGAGTGTGGGTAGTGTCAACGAGCAAGATGACAAGTCTGCTTTTTCAAGCTATGGTCCTGCGCTCGAGCTGGTAGCGCTGGGTGAAGGGGTTTATGGCCCCGTCCCGGGCAAACGTATGGGCGCATGGACAGGTACCTCAATGGCAGCGCCGATGGTTTCAGGGGCACTTGCATTAGCATTAGGCGAAAGTTTGATAGTAGCTAAAGCAGAGCTTAGCCATAAATTAGAGAGCCGCTCGGTCAACATTTATCAGCATGATAAAAATTTAAGCTTTGATAACTTGCTTGGTGACGGTCGTCTTGATCTGGCTGATTTTATTGCTGATGTTATGGGTTTAGATTAAAGTTAAAAGCCTAGCAAGCTTATCTTACTGCCCTCTTCAATGCCTTTAGCGTTTATCCCATTAATCTCTACGAACCTCGAAATGAAATAGGATTTGACCTTAGATGATGTTTCAACATGGCTCTCAAATTAGCTCACCGTCTCAAGTTTCTAAGGCTCGAGCCTTGTTGCAAAAAGCAAGCAGTGCCGAAGCAAAAGAGGCGCTTGATCTTTTAAAAGCTACCGTTCAAGCCGCAATTCAGGAGTCAAATACCGAAGTTGAGGCACAGGCCTTGCTGGCTCAAGCTAAGATTTTACGAGATTTAGGCGAGCTCGAGCCCTCCCTGAGCATGTTTGCGAGTGTTCTTGGCCTTTTTGAAACCTATCAGGATGAGCCATTAAAAGCAGATGCCTTTAATGGTAGAGCCAGTGTTTATCATCTTATGGGTGAATATGCGCTGGCACAAAAAGACCTGAAGCAGGTATTTCAGCTCGCCAAAAGCCTTGATGATAAAAAGCGAATGGCCAATTGTCTTATTAATATTGGTATTTTGCAAACCAAATTGGCGGATTATCCGCAAGCCCTTAAAAGTTTGAGCCGCGCTCATAAACTGATTCGGGAACAGTTGACCGATGACCTGATTGAGATTCAGTGCCTTATTAATATGGCACTTCTCTATGAAGAAATTGAAGAAGATCATAAAGCTTTAGAAACTTATCAAGAGGCATTGTCAAAATTACAAGGGCTGGATAACAAGCAACTTGAAGCCATTTGCCGTGTCAATATGGGAAATGTTTACAAACGTTTGGGCCATGATCAGATTGCCCTAGAACATTATGAAGAGGCGCTTCGCCTAGCCGAAAGTATTGGTTTTGTAAAGGTTGAAATGGCAGCGCTGGAAGGTCTAGGGCAAGTTCGTAGTGCTCTGGCTGAGTTCCCGAAAGCGCTTCAGCTTTACCGGTTAGTGCTTAAAAAAGCACAGGAAATGGGTGACGCTGAGAGTGAGATGGACGCGCTTACCCAGCTTGCTGGAGCGTATCTTAAGGCGCAAGATGCAGAAAAAGCTTTTGACCTTTTGTTTGCAGCGCTCGAGCTTGCCAGTGAAAGTGGTCGCAAAAAAACCACTATGCAAGTTCATGAGTTGCTGGCGCAAGCTTATGAGCAAGTCGGTCAAACTAGCCTGGCGCTGAAGCATTTTCGGGACTATCACTATTTGGAAAAAACCTTATTTAATGAAGAGAATGACCGCAAAACAAGGCAACTTGCTTTGCAGTTTGACCTCGAGCGTAGCCAATATGAGGCCGATGTCTACAAATTACAAACTGAGCTCGAGCGGGAAGCCAAAGAGCAGGCCGAGGCCATCGTTAGAGAGCGTACTCGCGAGTTAGAGCAAAGTTACGCAACCATAGAAAAACAGCGTAAAGGTCTGATGCAGGCAGCTCGGCGCAGCGTTGCCCTTAACGAACGGGTTTTGCGCCGTTTAAGTGCCGAGCTTCACGACGGCCCCGCACAAGACCTGGGCTTTGTACTTTTAAAACTCGAGGCGAGTGACCTGAGTGATTTGCTTACCGAGCAGCCTGAAAGGCTCGAGCGCTATCAAAAAGAACGGCAGAAAATTTATCAATCGGTAGAGCGCGCCCTTAGAGATATGCGGGCGGTAGCCAGTGGCATGTGCTTGCCTGAGCTGGGCCATTTATCGCTTATTGACACTGTAAAACGAGCACTCAGGCGTCATGAACTTCGTACCGAGTCAAAGGTTAGGCTCGAGCTTTCCCCTGAAATGTCAGACGCAAGCTTACCGGTAAAAATAACGGTTTATCGGCTGATTCAAGAGTCTTTAAGCAATGCCTATAAACATGCAGCTGCTAAGGGGCAAAGCATTCGTTTGGAGCAGCAAGAAGAACTCCTTTATCTGGAAATTTCTGATGAAGGACCGGGTTTCAGTCAAGAAGCTATGCTGGCTGAGCAAGAACATCTCGGGCTGGTTGGTATGCGTGAGCGCGTAGAAAGTTTGGGAGGACGTTTTTCTTTGATAAGCGTTTTGGGTCAGGGAACTCAGGTAAGAGCCTATTTGCCCCTACACACTGAACCTGCCCTAGACGCTGATTATTCCTAAGGTTGACAGGTTTGTTTTTCATAGGCTCTAAACTGCCCCCTGATAAATCAGCTAAGTGAAACTTAGAAAAGTAGGTAGTTAAGCATGATAAAGTCAGCTATTAGCAGAGGTATGGGTTAAGGTGCATCTTTTTTATCAGATTAGGCATACCTTAAACTAGGAGAAAGGTTTTACAAAGCATGCCAGATAGTATTCAAATAGTAATTGTTGATGATCACCCGTTATTTCGTGAAGGGGTTGGGGCTACTTTGCAGCAGGACCCCTTTTTTCAAGTTGTTGCCGAGGGAACCTCTGCCGATGACGCTTTGCGTTTGGCAAAAGAGCATTTGCCCGATATTTTGCTTTTGGATATTGCTATGCCAGGCGGTGGTTTAGAGGCAGCCCGTAGGGTAGCCGCGGCTTGTCCCATTACCAAAATTGTTATGTTGACCTTTTCAGAGGAGGAAGATAATGTCTTGGCTGCTTTAAAAGCAGGCGCTAGAGGTTACATTCTTAAAGGGGTTTTGGGTAGTGAGTTACGTAGTGTTTTAAAACGCATCTATGACGGTGAGGTTTTTATTACCCCGATGCTTGCAGCCAGTGTTCTGGTTGATATGGTTGATACAGGTAAAAAAACCATGAAAGATGATCAGCTTATTGAAGATCTTACCCATAGAGAACGCGAAATTTTAGAACGTTTGGCAGAGGGTGACACCAATAAGGTCATTGGCTCGAGGCTAGGTATTACCGAAAAAACCGTCAAGCACTATATGAGTAATATTTTGGCAAAACTTCAGGTAAAAAATCGGGTAGAGGCTGCGCTACTGGCACAAAAGCTAAATAAATAGGCTGGTTGTATCATCCTGACTGCTGGTCAGCTTTTTATTTCGCACATGTAGCTATTCAAAAGTAAATCTTTAGCATTCACCTTTGCAATAACAGTCTTATTTGAACCACTTCCCTAAATAGATAAAGGGTAGGCGTTTTTTAGTCTGATTCTGCTCTAGGACTTGACTTTCGCAAAAAAATCTCTATAATAAAAATTGCCTTAAAAAATAAGGTATTTCTGCTAATCGTGAAGGAGTACGAAGATGAACGCGAAAGTGAATCCCTTAAGTAGAAGACCCAAAAACAAACGATTGGTTATGGCAGTGCGCGGCGCTGCTGGCGTAGGCAAAAGCCATTTTGCGGCCTCACTAGCTGACGCGGGTTTAGGTCGTTTATGCTTTTTTGATGCGGAAAGAAAAGCCCGTCTTTTAGCGGGTGCTTCTGGCGCAACGCCCAAATTTGACGCTCTGGAAATTCATCACCCTGATGAGCTTCCTGAGTTTATTAGCTGGGCTTTAGAGGGAGAAGGCAAGGCGCAAAACTACGGCTGCTACGCCCTTGATTCCTGGACTCTTTACTTTGGACGCAAGTATCGCCAGAGTTTAGAAGCTATACGGGCACAAAGGGCTGACCCAACCGCACAACCTAGTGCCGAGCAACTTCAAGCCGATCAGCTTATTTATCAGGAAGTTTTGCGTCGTCTTTGTGTCGATAGCGGGGCTTGCGTAGTAATTACTGACCAAATAGCTGCTAAGGGTAAGGAAGACCGCGAAGAAAATGAGCTTGGTCAGGTTTTGCCTATGACCTTGGGCGGGCTCGAGTATTACGTAGATGTGATGATTGAGCTAAGTTTGCGCTTAGAAGGCTTTGAGCAAGTGCGTATTGCCCGAGTGATTAAAAGCAATAGCTCCAGTTTTCCAATTGGTTTAGAACTAAAAAACCCCAGTTTTAAAGATTTTCTGGCGAGGATGGAAGACTTAGAAAACGCAAAAGAAGAATTTCCTGAATTTTTAAAACCCATCCAACTTATAAGCTCTGGCAAAGAAGCTGATTTGGCGGGTCTTTTGCAGCAAGGTGAAGAGGTTGGGCTGGATAAAACGCAAGTCTTAACCGCAGCGCGGCATTATCATGGCGTGAGTTCGCTCGAGCAACTCAAAGCCGAGCACATTGCTGACTTATTAAAGCGCTTAAACGAAAAATATCCTGCTTCAGAAAAAAGGCAAAAATTGTCAAAAGTTGCATAAGATTCTTGTCATACCAAAAACCCTAAAATGCTGTTATGGCGGTCTCTCGTTTAACAGATTTGCATCTTAAGCCAAGTGAGACAGCGGCCTATATAGACTATAAGCTCGAGCTTGAACAGCCAGATATAGATGTAAACAGTGTTGGCTCTCTGGCAGCGCGCATGGCTTTAGAGCTTGGGGTTGACCCCAAAAATGCTGAAGTTATCAGAAAAGTTTCACCTTTTCATGATATTGGCATGCTTTACATTCCCGAAAGTATTACCACAAAGCCAGGAAGACTAACGCAAGCCGAATATGCCATTGTCAAAACCCATGTTTCTTTGGGCATGGCTATGTTGCAAGGCGGAAACTCGAGCCATTTGCGCATTACCAAAATGATTATTGAAACGCACCATGAACGCTGGGACGGTAGTGGCTATCCTTATGGTCTTAAGGGTGTACAAATACCCAAGCTTGGCCAACTTGTTGCTGTTGCCGATGTTTTTAATGCCCTTACACAAAGTCGACCCTACCGTCAGGCCCTTAGCCTGGATGAAGCCAAGCGGGAAATTTTACGCAGAAGCGATATACATTTTGACCCAAGTGTGGTTGCAGCCTTTGAAAAAGCTGTTGTTTTAGAAATGAGAGCCGCGCAAGACGAAGCTATTTTAGAGGGAAAAATGGTGGTTCTGGGGCTTTATGATTTGCTTAATTCGCTTATTCAAAATGGCGCTACGGGTAAACTCAGGCTCTACACGCGTGACAAGGAAGGGCTTATTTTGATGCATCGGGGCAAGCTCATTCATGCGCGGATTAGTGAAATGACCGGGGAAGAGGCAATGGTGGCCATTTTAGCAGCCAGCCAGATGCCCGAAGCCAGTTTCAGGCTCGAGCCCTGGGAAGACGCCCTTGCCGAAGAGTTCCAGTCGATAGAAACGCCAACGATTCACCTGATGTTAAGTGCTGCTGTTAAAT
>JAHEBB010000340.1 GCA_024642575.1 Trueperaceae bacterium
CGGCTACTAACTGCGGGTCAAGTTCTTGCTCTGCGGGTGTGGAAACTGCCCAGTCACTTCTTGTTCGGGGGCTGTAATTAAGGGCTGCCAACTCCTCAGGTGTGGGTTGTAACATATCAGCAATGACAGGTCGTACCGCTTTGATCTGCTCATAATCTAAAATAAGCCCCAGAGGTTTAAGCCCTTCAGCTACCGTATCGTAAAATGTTCTGGCCTCTTCAAAAGGTACTTCGACTGCACCCAGAGGGGTATTACCAAAGTCATCACGCAAATATTTATGGGCACCGTGTTTTAGCAAAAGCTCAACCATCGCTACTCGACCTAAAAAGGCAGCCGTGTGCAAAGCTGTTCCTCGGTCGTTATTACGAATGTTTGTAGCTGCACCTGCGTTGAGTAGGGCTCGAGCTACCTCCATGTGGTCAAAGGTAACCGCAATCATCAAGGGGGTAGAGCCATAAGCATCTTTTTCGTTTAGGTTTGCACCCGCTGCAATTTGCTGCTGGACGCTTTCAAGATCACCTTGAAGGGCTGCCAGGTGGAGGCTTTCACTTGGACTTGCCTGCTGGGCCCAGCTTGTACCAATCAGGAATGTAATTATAAGTACTACTTTGGTGACGGTCTTCATGAGAATATCCTTCCAAAACGAGCCAAATAATTAGGGCTCGAGCTAGACCTAGCCTTTCAAAATAGGTGTTATAGCTTTTGCTACAAACTAAACACTCTTGACCTTTATGTTTTTGACCTGCTCGGAGACTATAAAGAGTAAGCCAATCACTATGGCTGGCCCAGCAATCATCAGCAGAGCACTAAGCTCAGCTCGGCTCCAAAATATGAAAAATACCGCCAGAGCAATAAAAAGCAGACCCCCCAGACGTTTTCTATACCAGGCAAGTACGAGCACCGCCAGTAAAATTAAACTTGGAATGAGATGGATAATGAGAGCCAGCACGGTTGCCCAAAAACGGTAACCTTCGGAAAACACATCTAAGGCAAATAAACTTATAAATACCACTAAGGCCACTGCCAGAACTCTGGGTAGCCATGTCAAGAAACGTTTCATAAAGAAACCTCCCTTTTCTACTCAGCCTAGACAAGAATTCTTGCCAATAACATCAGTGCCTTTCTGACAGTGAATGTCGCAAAATAGCCCTCAAAGGCATAACGAAGCACTGGAGTCTGTTGTTTTAGCAAAGGTAGCTTAAGTATGCAGACTTCAGTACACCCTATCTCCTTACTTATCTGACTATGAATCAGGCTGGGAAGCGCGCAAATGCGCTAATGCAACCTGAAAAGCAACAAATGGGTTTGTGAAAGAACGCCAAACGGGACTTTGGGAAATTGCTTATCAAGAATATTGCCCAGCTTTTCAAGTTGCTGCTGATAAAGCTATTTGTCCCCTGTGTGGCAGTACCCTCTAAGCCAAGCTAGGCATAGTTTCGTTAGAGATTTGCAAAGTGCCTAGTTGGGGTGAATACAAAAAAGTTGCCATAGACAAGAGAAAGAAAATCAGGCGTATAATAGAAACAAATCGTAAAAATCAGGGCGCAGATTAGTGAGGACTAAGTTTTACATTCTGCCGTATTATGCGGACAAATGGGAAGAGCCAAAGGAGCTAAAGCATGAAAAACCTTGTGACAAGCTATGTTAGTGGCATAAGTGATCGACCGCTGATTGGTATGACAATTGGGGATTTCTTTGACCAAACCGCTGCAACTTTTCCCGAAAGGCAAGCCCTTGTTTCAAGGCATCAAAATTTGCGCTATAGCTACGCTGAATTAAAAGAAGAGGTAGACCGTTGCGCTCGCAGTTTTCTGGCACTGGGTTTAAAACGGGGTGACCGCATCGGCATCTGGTCGCCTAACGTTGCTGAATGGGTGATTGTCCAGTTTGCTACGGCAAAAGCTGGGGTGATTTTGGTTAATATTAACCCCAGTTACCGTACTCATGAGCTCGAGTATGTGCTCAATCAAGCAGGTTGCAAGGCGCTTATTTGCGCGCCTGAATTTAAGAGCTCAAATTATCTTGAAATGCTTTATGACTTAGAACCAGAAATTAAAAATGCTAAGGCAGGCGAGCTTAAGTCTGCTAAGTTCCCTGAACTGAAAAGTATCATTGTTTTAGCCGAGCAAGCCTCAGCAGGTATGTTTAGTTGGCAAGATTTTATGAGTCGGGCGGACTTAGTAACTGAGCAAGCGCTTGCACGTGTACAAGCAAGTTTGCAATTTGACGACCCTATAAACATTCAATACACCTCGGGTACCACAGGTCTACCAAAGGGTGCCACGCTGAGCCATCACAATATCTTGAATAATGGTTATCTGGCAGGCAGCATTATGCACCTTAGTGAGATTGACAAACTGGTGATTCCTGTCCCTATGTATCACTGTTTTGCTATGGTTCTGGGGAGTATGGCTTGTGTTGCGTTTGGGGCAGCCATGCTTTTTCCTTCGGCGGGTTTTGAACCTTTAAGTGTTTTGCAAATGGTCGAAGAAGAACGCGCTACTGCACTGCACGGCGTGCCGACTATGTTTATTGCTGAGCTCGAGCATCCTGACTTTGCCAAATTTAATCTGTCAAGTTTACGCACAGGTCTGATGGCAGGCTCACCTTGCCCTGTTGAAGTCATGAAAAAGGTGATTGACCTCATGAACATGCGTGAAGTCGAAATTGCTTATGGTATGACCGAAACAAGCCCTGTAAGTTTTCAAACGAGAGCAGATGCCCCGCTAGAAAAACGGGTTTCTACTGTCGGTCAGGTTTTGCCCCACACCGAAGTCAAACTTATTGATATAGAAGGTCGGGTTGTGCCCATTGGGGAGATGGGCGAACTCTGCACCCGTGGTTACTGCGTTATGTTGGGCTACTGGAACGATGAGAAGCGAACGCGTGAAGCTATAGACTCGAGCGGTTGGATGCACACAGGTGACCTTGCCACCATGGACGCCGAAGGTTACGTGAATATTGTTGGGCGCAGCAAAGACATGCTGATTCGTGGCGGCGAGAATGTTTACCCCAGAGAAGTTGAAGAGTTTCTTTATAGCCACCCAAAAGTGAGTGATGTACAAGTTATTGGCGTGCCTGACCAGAAATATGGCGAAGAAGTGATGGCCTGGGTCAAACTCAAAGAGGGTGAACAAACCACCGCTGAGGAAATTCGTGACTATTGCAAAGGCAAAATTGCCCACTACAAAGTGCCACGCTTTATCAAATTTGTAGATTCCTTCCCCATGACCGTAACAGGAAAAATCCGCAAGGTAGAGATGCGACAAATTAGTACCCAAGAGCTTGGCTTAGAGAATGCCGCAGCAGTAAAAACGGCTTAAGTAGCCTGTATTAAAAGAGAGTTTAGAACTTGGATTTCTTACCCAGACTCGTCAAACAAAACTTTTTGACGAGTCTGTATATTAAGGCCCGACCCTTTTAAACTTATAACGTTCAAAAATAAGCTCAACCATACCATCGCGCTTATAAAAACTCACAGGTAAACGCCTACCACCTGCTAGCGTAAAAAAGCTTTGTTCCTCTTGTCCTAATTGTTCAGGAACCAAAATAACCTCTTGGGGTGCTGCTTGATCGTGAATCATAAATTTTAGAAAGTCAGCACTTTTACTTACGGTAGCGGTCATGGTTCCTTTATAGCTCTCAAAAGTTCCTGTTAGAGAACTCAGGTCTTTTTCAACACGTAGAAAAGGTAAAGTATTGACGTCTTTTTCTAGTAGCATGGCTAGGGCAACTTTGGCGAAATAACCTGTTGGGTAACCGCTGCCATTGGTTAAAAGGGCAACCCCTATTTTGCTTTCAGGCAAAAAAGCTATGTGTGCAGTAGCTACACCGACACTACCGCCATGACCGACAAACGTCTCTCCAAAAAACTGCTCTTTGCTTAAGCCATAACCGTAGTCAGTATCGGGTTTTGAAGTTCCAGGTTCACCAAATAGCGAGGGGTTGCTTTGCCAGGGCATAGAGACTCTAGGCTCCCACATGCCCTTAATACCTGCTTCAGAAAGCAAACCTTTGCCACCTTCTAAATACATCATGATGTACTTGCTTAAATCAAGCACATTGCTTATCAGTCCGCCTTCACTTCTTATGCTGCGGTAAAGATAGCGCCCGGGTTTGGGGTCTTGGTTGGGGCGAACGGTGTAAGGAACCGCGACATCATCATCAGCTTCGACTTCTTTTTTACTGTAAAAACTGCGCTTCATGCCTAGCGGTTCTAAAATATGCTCTTTTATGTAATCGTTGTAGTTTTGACCAGAAACATGCTCAATGATTTGCCCGAGCATGGCGTAACCTTCGTTGAAGTAAAACCAGCGCTCCCCTGGGCTAGTTTCTACCCAGTCATTCGCATCAGAGGCAAAGGTCATTATGTCTGCGGGGCCAGAAATAGCTAAAGCTTTGCCGCCCACGCCACTGGCATGGCGCAAAATTGCCTCGGCGTAAGCCAGTCCTGGAATGCCTGTGCTATGGCTAAGCAAATGCTTAATACAAATATCTTTCCCTTTAGGTTTAACGGTATAAGGCACGTACTTATCTATTGCGTCATTTAGCTTAAGTTTGCCAGCTTCAGCAAGTTGCAAAATGGCAAGGGCAGTCAGGGATTTGGTAACGCTACCTACCGAATAAAGCGTTTCAGGTGTGGCTGGCAGGCCGTAGTCAACATCTCTTTGACCAAATCCTCTGGCGTAAACGATTTCATTGTTTTTAATCAGAGCAAGGCTTAAACCAGGTAAGCTTGTGGCAGAAACTTTGTCGAAAATAAACGATTCTAAAAAGGTTGTGTCCATTGCTTAGTTTAACAAGAGATAGGCTCGAGCCGAAAGAAGCTTGTTTTACCTCGAGCGCAAAGGCCCTGTGCAAAAAGGACCCGTATCACCTGAGGGAAAGTCTAAAACCTTGAAGTGTTCAGTCTAGCGCCCTACTTGCTTACTCACCCAAAGAATATCGTTCCATAATGCCATCTCGTTTTCTTCTATAAAGGATTGCCCCCACCAGATGACCTGGGCTTTGTGCTCCTGAACCACCTTCACCATCTCGCTTAACTCTTCTTTGTTGGGTGGTCGAAGGGTGGCAAGAACTTCGGGAGGGAAGTTTTCCTCGAGATAACCGTCTGCAAATTGATACGTGTACGAAAACCCCTGCAACACTAGCGCATGGCGTTTGTTTGGCAATTCAGCCTCGAGCCACTGCAAATAATCGCCAAGTTGAAGTCTGTAATTCCTTGTCTCATCGGTTGAGTAGGGGGTAGCAACCTTGGCAATAGGTTGCGGAATTGGGTAAACATCAAAGCCAACAACATCGGCATACTGGCTGTAGGTTTTGACATTATTCAAGTAACGAGCCCTTTGTTCTGGTGTTTGTAGGTTCTCAGCGTCAGTCAGCATAGGGGCGTGAATCATCAGCACGGGAAGATTCGGGTTAATGCTTTTGACTCTTTCATAAAAACGCCTTACGGACGCTAGCGAAACCCCCTGCATCACAGGTTCGTCATAGCTATAAACGGCGTAAACACCCTTGTCACCAAGACAACTTAACAAGGTTTTCAAGGGGTCTTCTTCTTGGCTTGGAAAGGGTGCGGGTAATTGAGGATAAAGCAATGCTCCTGGAACCATCAAACTCACCTGTTCTTGCAACATGGCACTAAGGGCAGGGTTAAGCGGTTGACAGGGTGGCAGAAAAAGAGGCTCGAGCCCCAAGCCTTTCGCCTCTGGTACTTCCTCAAACTGAAAAGTTGGGAAAAAGACGGTCATGCCTGCTTTTGCCAAAGTGTGAAAGATGCTCTCGAAATTTTGAGATTCAGCAAGAGGCTTGGGAACCCCTGCTGCAATGATGGGTGTAGAGGATATGGGAGCTTGACTGCAACCCAGTTGTAGACTGATAAGTAGAAAAAGTAAGAAGAGTCGCTGGAACATAGGTGCTTCACTCATGGCTACCTAGGTATTTAAGTTTATGAGTTGGTGCCGTAAAAACGATGCAAAAAAAGGATACTCGCAAATGCTTTATCACTAGCCCACATCCTATTTAAAAAAATAAAGGAAAAGCAAAC
>JAHEBB010000341.1 GCA_024642575.1 Trueperaceae bacterium
CTCTTGCGGCACACTGTCACCATCAACATAATCGCGCATTTGACTGCTGGGCACCAAACCACCTTTAAGGGCTGGATGGTTTAAGTCAATTCCACTATCGATAACAGCAACCTTAATCCCTGCTCCCAAATGGCTTGCCATGCTTTGAGCTGCTTCCAAGTTCATACGTTGCCACTTAGCAGTGTTTTGTGGCAAAGGTAAGTAGTCACCGCCGGCCCAAGCACTGACACTTCCCCCTGCCCAGGCGCTCACACTTCCCCCTGCCCAGGCACTCACGCTACCACCTGCCCATGCGCTAATACTGCCACTCATCCAGGAAAGCGTTCCCCCAGCGATAAAGCGATTTTTGTTTGGCTCGAGCGCCGTTGTTGTCTTTTTAAGCGAGCTTAGCTGAGACTCGAGCCCTTCAGCAAAACCAAGGACTGCAAACCCGTCTTGAGGCTGCCAGAGCAAAAGCCTTCCGCCATACTCTGCTAAGACCTCGGCTTCGCTATCTTTTTCAGTAATTGCTACCGTAAGGGTATAATCAGGGTTTTGTGTGACTATCTGAGGTCCATCCTGAGAACTTGAGCAGGCCGCTAAAATAAGCCCTAGGCCAAGCACACACATTTGAGCGAACCATTTCTTTATCACGATAAAACTCTCCTTGATGTCAGTATAGAAAACACCAGGCCTGGCTTATAACGGGCGATAGTCTGAAGGGCTATCAGACTAAAGTCTGATAGCCCCAAGTTAAGAGCGTTTTAAGCTTAGAAAACCTCCTTAAGTCAAGAGGTTAAGCTCTTTTGATTCTCCCACTTCAGTCACAGGGCTAAGCGGAATTCTCGCACTGATACGTGTGCCCGCTGAACTACTTTCAAGCTGAAACTCGCCGCCCATGCTTTCAACACGTTCACGCATGCCGACTAGTCCCAGGCGCTCATGGCTAGACTCGAGCATCGAAGCGTCAAACCCGGACCCCTGATCGGAAATGGTTACCTCTAGCATCTGGCCTTGCCTACTGACAAGAACCTTTTGCCCCTTCCCTTCGGCATGTATAAAAGCATTATTGAGGGATTCCTGAATGATTCGGTAAAGAGTAATTTTGACTGATAAGGGCACGTACTCTGGTAATCCCTCAGTCGTTAAATCAGCCTTGCTAAGTGTTTTTTTCTGATGCTGCCTGATCACTCGGTCAAGAACTTCTTGCAGGCTAAGACCATTAAGTTCGGGTAAGCGTAGGCCAGCAGCAATACCGCGCATTTCGGCAAGGGCATGACTTAAAGAACCCTGGACAATATCAAGCTCATCTTGAAACGCAAGATTATTGGGTACGGTACTTGCCAAACGGTCAAGCCTTAAGAGCGAAAGACTCACATCTTGAGCAGGGCCGTCATGAAGCTCAGAGCCAATCCGCCGTAAAAAGCGCTCGTTGACCGCGGTATTACGGGTCACGGCTCTTCTTACACGGTCACTCAATTCTGAGTTTTGCCCTAAGACAGTATTCAGGTTTTCGACTTGCTTTTCCAGAGCCAGCCTTTGCTGCTCGATCGTATCACTCCCACGGCGCACCATGCCTACCAGCAAAAGGTACATAAAGCTAAAAAGCACCGTCATAATGAGCCAGCTACGCCACTGGGACGAAAAAATTTCACGCTCGAGCGCATCCACAGTCTGGTAAAACTCTGCTACCGCAATGACCTGAGCGCTACCTTCTATACGCATGGGTGAATAGGTTTCGATGAGTTTGCCCCAACGCGCTTTTTTATCAGCATTTTCTTCATCGTTTAAGTTGCTGATATGAGAGACGATTTGCCCTTTAAGCGCTTCTTTTAGTTCATCTTTTACGGGAAAAATCTGTCCGGCATTTTCGCCATAAACCACACGTCCATCGGGTCGCCAAATTTTTATATCAACAATTTCTTCCCCTAAAGGGGTGGTAGCTAAAAGGCGTTCAATTTCTGCCATCTTGTCTTCAGATAACTGATCATTCGCTTCTAGTTCCTGAAGTTGCTGAATAATGAAGTTTTCAACATAAAGCGCAGTAGCGGCGGCGGTGCGGTTAGTAACCCCCCGCTCAATCGCGCTTGATAACCACCAACCTGAAACCAAAAGACAAAATAATAAGACCAGCAAGCAAATAAGATTAAACTTTTGCGCCAGATTAAGACGACGCCACCACTCGGGTCGGTAACTAAACACGCGGTTCTCCTAAGACTATTATGGCACTCAAACTTTAAAAACGCATCTGGACCAAAGTAGGACTTTATTCCCCAATTGTCAGACCAAAGTCGGATGGATGGGGTTCGACCTTTGCCCATTACCAACATGTACCTGCGTCCTTTAAGCTCAAAACAGTCTCAAGGACACAGGAGTGAGTGATGAATATGTTTGCAATAGAACCCCAATATTTTTCGCCGGTACAGCTTTCTATAACGGCAGCAAAGCAGGTTTCTAAGCTAAAAGTGGCACTTTACTCCCATGACACCATGGGTCTAGGTCACACCCGCAGAAATTTGCTGATTGCCCAGGCGCTTAAGCAGCTAAACGCCAGTACCTTACTGATTACCGGAGCTAGCCAGTCTGCACAATTTCAATTCCCTGAAGGGGTTGACTGTTTAACGCTGCCCTCTTTGCATAAAACAGGGGACGGAACTTATCAGGCCAAAACCTTAGAGTTGAGTTTAGCGCAACTTATCGAACTGCGTTCAAAAGCGATTAAAGCTGCACTTAAAGTTTTTAAGCCTGATGTTTTTATTGTAGACAATGTAGCTTGGGGTGCCGAGGGAGAACTTAAACGCTCTTTAAAACACTTAAAGAAAAAAGGTCATTGCCAAATCATTTTAGGCTTAAGAGATATTCTTGATGAGCCTGAAGTCAGCAAAGCCCAGTGGCATAGTCGCAACTATGACGAAGCTATTGAGTCTTTTTTTGATGCAGTCTGGGTTTACGGCGATAAGCGCATTTTTAACCCCATTAAAGAATACGAATTTAAGGCCGAGGTTAGTAAAAAACTGCGTTTTCTTGGCTACTTTGATCAGCGTGCTCGGCTCGAGCTTCCTGAAAACAAAGCCAACTACCAGCTACCCAAAAAACCTTTCATTCTTTGCCAGGTCGGTGGCGGGCAAGATGGCTACAAGCTAGCTGAAAGTTTTGTTAAGGCGCAGTTACCTGAGGGTAAACAGGGCATTTTGATTACCGGCCCTTTTATGCCTGCCTTAGAACTTGCCCATTTGAAACGTGAAGTCGCCAAACGCTCAGACATGGAACTTTTGACCTTTGTTTCTGAACCTACACGCTTGCTAAGTCGAGCCGAAAGGGTCATTGCAATGGGTGGTTACAACACGGTGGGTGAAGTCTTATCGTTTGAAAAACCTCTGCTGGTCGTACCACGGGTTAAGCCCAGGCTCGAGCAACTCATTCGTGCCGAGCGCATGGCAAAGCTTTCTCTACTTGACATGCTTCATCCTGATGATTTAAGCCCCGAAACGCTTAGTCAGTGGCTAGCTAAAGAACTTGGTTGCCCCAAAATTCACGGATACTACAGATTCTCAGCGTTAGAGCAAATTTGTTACGAACTTAAACAGCTTATTAGAGAAAAGGAGTTTACTTATGCTGCCGCCTAATCGTGTCGCTTATATCGTTAAGCGCTATCCCCGTTACTCAGAAACCTTTATTGTCAATGAAATCTTAGCCCATGAGGAAGCTGGTTTAAAGCTCGAGCTTTTTTCGCTCAATGCTCCCGTTGACACGCACTTTCAAGACATTATTGCCAAAGTGAGAGCCCCTGTAACTTACCTAAGTGCTACGGGCTTAAAAGCGGATGATTTCTGGCAAGAGCTTCATAAGAGCGCTGCAATCATACCTCAGTTCTGGACACGTCTCGCCAGATTTGGCAAAACCGATGCCAAAGAAGTTTGGCAAGCAGCGCGCCTTGCGAGGGCTGTAGTGGTTGGCAAGTTAGAACACATTCACGCGCACTTTGCTACCTCGGCGACCTCAGTGGCACGCCTTGCCGCTGGACTGGCAAATGTTAGTTACAGCTTTACGGCGCATGCCAAAGACATTTTCCATGAATCGGTTGATCAGGCAGCTTTTGCCCAAAAGTTAGCAGATGCTCAAGCCTTGGTTACCGTTAGTGACTTTAATTTGGCTTATTTGCAAACCCAATTTCCCGAGCACGCCCATAAAATCACACGGATTTACAATGGGCTTGACTTAGAGCGTTTCCCTTATGAAGCTTCGGTCAGGCGTGAAAAGCGAATTGTCTCGGTGGGTCGTCTGGTTGAGAAAAAAGGCTTTGCCGACCTGATTGCGGCGTGTGCAGAGCTTAAAGCTAAAGGGCTCGAGTTTCACTGCGACATTATTGGTTCGGGTGAGCTAGAAGATGCCTTAAAACAGCAGATTCAAGACCTGAAGCTAGGCGATAGGGTGAGTTTACTTGGCCCCAGACCTCAGCAAGAATTAGCGCAGCTTGTGCAGCGCGCCAGTGTTTTTGCTGCCCCCTGCTTAATTGGTGAGGACGGCAACCGTGACGGTTTACCCACTGTCTTGCTTGAAGCCATGGCACTGGGAACGCCTTGTATTTCTACCGATGTAACAGGCATTCCTGAAATCATTAGACATAAGGAGACAGGGTTGCAAGTTCCGCAGCGCAATCCTCACATGCTGGCACAAGCGCTCGAGCTTTTATTCAGCGATAAGACCTTGGCTGAAACCCTAGCTCATCAGGCCAGATCCCTGATCGAGCGTGAATTTGACATTCAGCGTAATACCCGCAGCTTAAGAGATTCTTTTGGGCAGGCTGAACCCGCCTTTGCCGAGGCCATCTGATGCGGCTCGCTTATATCAGCCTTGACCCAGGGGTGCCTGTTTTTGGTCAAAAAGGTTGCTCGGTTCATGTGCAAGAAATTGCTCGAGCCTTTCAAAAACTAGGCTACGAGATTCACCTGTTTAGCCCCAGAATCGGCGGGGAAGCCCCAAGCGACCTGGAGGCTGTCAAGGTTCATACTTTAAGTCCTTTAGCTAAAGCAGACCTAGAAACGCGCGAGAAAGCTGCGCAAAGCCTCAATTCAGAATTGACCCAAACCTTTTTAAGGACAGGTCCTTTTGATCTGGTTTACGAACGCTATTCGCTCTGGAGTTTTGCTGGCATTTCGCTGGCTAAGCGCATGGGGATTGCCTCCATTTTAGAAGTCAATGCACCCTTAATTGAAGAGCAAGCTACGCACCGCGGCTTACTTGATGAAGCAGGAGCAAGGCGCATTGCCAAACAGGTTTTTGGCGAAGCTTCACTGATTTCTGCGGTTTCTGAGGAGGTGGCTAAGTACGTTAAGCTGACTCAGGCCAATGCCCGAGTTGCCATTTCACCTAATGGGGTTAACTTAGAGCGTTTCTCACCTCATACCCTTCCGACCTTGGTCTCTGAGCCTGAGACTTTTACCGTAGGTTTTGTGGGAACCTTAAAACCCTGGCATGGTTTAGATACTTTGATAACTGCTTTTGAGCAGCTTAATGACCCTCAGATGCGTTTGCTGATTGTCGGAGATGGCCCTGAAAGAAACCGGCTTGAAACCCTGCTTAGCCCTAAAGTACGCAACCAGGTTAGGTTTACGGGTTCTGTTAGCCCAGAGGCAATTCCAGGTCTTTTGACCAGTATGGATGTTGCGGTTGCACCCTACCCGGCGCTCGAGCGTTTTTACTTTTCCCCGCTTAAGCTCTATGAGTACATGGCCGCAGGCTTGCCTGTTGTTGCCAGCCGCATTGGGCAAATCGCCCAAATCATTAAGCATGAACAAAATGGTCTGCTTTATGAGGCAGGCGACACCAACGCCCTAGCCCAGCACCTTAAGAGGCTTAAACACCAAAGTAAACTAAGAGCAGAGCTTTCTATGGCTGCCAGAAACAGCGCTGAGTCACATAGCTGGGATGCGAATTTAAGCAGGCTTTTAAATCACTTAGATTATGCTCAAGTAAAGGTTTTAAACTAATGGCTCGCCCAAATTCCTTGCGTAAAGCTTTGCCAGGCTTACGCCGCACCATCTTTTATTTCTGGCCTTATGTCC
>JAHEBB010000342.1 GCA_024642575.1 Trueperaceae bacterium
TCCCTACTTTAGATAAAACTATTCAAGCTTATTTTCTTAATCAAGATTACGCTGTTAACCAAGGGCTGGGAGCAGAGGCGATTAGACAATCAACCTTATTCACAAATTTAGGAAATGATAGTACGCCTAGCATGTTAGTTTTAATCGCTGATGAGTTATTAAAAACCTACATTGCTAATCAAGGTTTAGACAGGGAAGAATTCTTAAACTACCCAAGACTAGATGAGTTTATTAAGGCTCACCTTTTCAAGGCGAGTTGAATTTAGATGATATTAATCATAAAATCATTCCTAGCATGAGTTACACAATGGTTTTTGGTAATGAAGTAGTCTTCAAGAAGGGAGCAACGCATAGGTCAGATGGTCGTGATATCTTGGCAAATGACATTCCCTTTAGTTCTACCTGCCGCCAATTTTCAGAACAACCAGTAATTCTTTGCTATGCAGATGCACCTTTAATCAAAGATTTTGATTGGGGAAACTAGAAACTAGGGTGCACTAAGCGCACACTAGCTATTATTTAAGTCTTCTTAAACAACAATCCCCTCGAGCGTTAACTGGAGTGCCTTCTTTAGTTCTTCTCTTATCGATCTATCCTGACGGTAGGCAGCCCACTGCAAAGCAGTTAAGAAATAAGTGTTGGCAATCGTTCTGGCTAAGCGCTCTCTGGAAAAATCACTCCGTATTAAGTTTTGCTCCCTTGCTTGCGTTAAATACTCGTAAATAAAGGGAACCAAAGGTAAGGACACAAAGGCATGTTTTGACCTTTCAGGGTCGGGGTTTAAGAGTTCGTAACTTAAGGGCAAGATGTGATCTGGGTTATTTTCTACAAAGCTAGCAAGTTCATCAAAAATAGCGTAAATAGCTACTAAAGGGTTTGTGGGGCTCGAGCCGTTTACTCTGCTTTGCATATCCGTTAGCTTCTGAGCCAGATCAGCAATCAGAATCGCTTCTTTATAAGGAAAATAGTTAAATACTGTACCCCTGGAAACCCTGGCTGCTTTGGCGATATCTACGACGGTAGTTTCCTGGAATCCCTTGTTTTTAAACAGTTGCATGGCTTCATTAAAAATACGGTCTTTACGGTCGCGCTTTTGTTGTTCACGAAGACTTGAGGTTTGCACCTGACGATTGTACCGTATTTTGAACTGAGTTTAAAAAATTTAAGCAAAAGAAAAAGCCACCCGTAGGTGGCCTTAAAGGTTTGCTTTTACTATTAGGCTTGAGCTGCTTTAGCAGTCTCGACAAGCTTTTTAAAAGCAGCTGGTTCTTGTACAGCAATATCCGCCAGCACTTTACGATTAATTTCGACACCCGATTTACGCAGACCATCCATAAAAACTGAATAACTCAGACCTTCTTGGCGAACTGCTGCATTAATACGAGCAATCCAGAGACGGCGAAATTGGGCTTTTTTATCCCGACGATCACGATACTCGTAATCAGCGGCGTTCAGTAAGGTTTGTTTAGCAGTTCGGACACTTTTTGAGCGCAGACCCCAGAAGCCTTTAGCTCTTTTTAGTATCTTCTTATGCCTCTTACGGCGTACGACACCTGTTTTTGCTCTTGGCATAGTCTATATACCTCTAGCCGTAAGGCAGGAGCTTCTTAATTCTCTCTGCATCTGGCTTAGCAATAATAAGATCGGTACGTCCTTGGCGAATGCTCGAGCCACTTTTTTTGTAGTTCAGGTGGCGTTTGCCACTGCGCATTGCCTTTACCTTACCTCGCCCAGTGATTTTCACACGAGCTTTGGTGCCCTTATGGGTCTTTAACTTAGGCATTGTTTCTCCTTTGAACACCGTTTTAGGGGTGTCTTTCTTGCATGACTATGGTTCACAACTTGTGAGTGAAATAGTCAAAGGCTTGGGTTAAATCATGCTGGCCTCAACACCATATTCAAGTCCATACCAGCAAGAGTTGGTGGCATATCAACAATAGCAATATCGTTGAGTTGCTGCACAACTTTATTGAGTAAGTCTTGCCCTAACTCAGGGTGGGTACGCTCGCGTCCTCGGAACATGATGGTAACTTTTACTTTGTGTCCATCTTTCAAAAAGCGTTGAATATGATTCACTTTTGTCTGATAGTCATGTTTTTCGATTTTTACCCTGAATTTGATGGACTTCATTTCCTGACTACGGGAGCGTTTACGCGCATCTTTTTCTTGTTGTTGCAACTCGTAGCGGTACTTGCCATAATCCATCATGCGGACAACCGGGGGCTGGGCACCTTCGCCAACCATCACCAGATCCAGTTCTTCTTCACGAGCACGTTGCATGGCGTCTCTGGTATCAACGATACCAAGCTGAGAACCATCCGAACCTATGAGACGAACCTGTCTTACTCGGATCTGTTCATTAACCTTAAGCTCTTTAGCTATATACTTCACCTCCAAAAGATGTGTAACCTTACGGCATACAGCGTATAAGTCTAGCAGAAACCCAGGGTCTAAATCAATGTAAAATACACGAAACAGGCCTAGGACTCCCTAGCATGGGCAAATGGCGATACTTTCAAGTCCTGAAGAAATTAAGCACGTATTACTTACTACCCGAACTATTGCTGTTTTAGGGGCGCATATCAAAGAGGCAAAAGCTGCTTATTATGTTCCCAAATACATGGCAACTAATGGCTATGAAATCTTTCCCGTCAACCCCGTTTTTGCTGGACAAGAGCTATTTGGCAAAAAGGTCAGTGAGAGGCTCGAGTCTTTAAACAGCCCCATAGATGTCGTCAATGTTTTTCGCCGCAGCGAAGCTTTGGCAGAACATTTAGATGAGATCTTGGCTATGAACCCTTTAGCCAAAGTTGTTTGGTTTCAGCTTGGCATTCGCGATGATTTGGTTGCCAAGCAATTATCAGCAAAGGGGATAGATGTCATTCAGGACCGTTGTATGCTTGTAGACCATCAGTATTTACTTACTGCGCCCTCAAACAAAAAATCCTGAGTTAAGCACTCAGGATTTGGGAAAAATTTTTTAATTTACTCGCGCCATTCTCCTGGCACACTACCAACATTTCCAATAATGTAATCAATAGCCGGCGGTAAAGAGGGCAAAATTGAGCGCAAAGAATCATAAACGCCTTTTGGCCCCCCTGGCAGATTAACAATTAGCGTTTGTCGCCTGATACCGCAAACACCGCGAAACAAAATCGAGCGGGAGTTATTTTTCATGCCTACAACACGCATATATTCAGCTAAACCCGGTACTTCTCGCTCGATAACTTCTTTGGTTGCCTCGGGTGCGCGTTCTTTGGTGAGTAGTCCAGTACCACCTGTCGTTAAGATTAGATCATTTTTGTCACTATCAGTGAGAACTCTAAGTTTTGAGCGAATTAGAGACTGCTCATCTGGAACAATCTGATAATCAACCTCAACAAAAGGTCCTTTTTCAAGCAGGCGTCGAATCGTTGCAACGGTTTCTATGATCCTAGGAGAACTTGCGCCCTCATCATTTATAGCAAGAATGGCAGTACGAATCATTACTGGCTACTTTAGCGCACTTAAAGGCAAAAGAGTTTATAAAGTTACACTTTTGTCTTAAGGGCAGGCCTCTGCTACGGCTTGCTCCAAAGGCAAGTCCTCCTTTGTTACAAAACTCAGGCGAGGTTTATTGGCTTTTAAGCCACAAGCTCCCTTTGCCGCAAGATCCAGGGCGCTAAACAAGCTAACCCCTGGTGCCGCAAATGACGTTCCTGCATAAATGAGATTTGCAACAGGAAGATCATGACCGTTTAAACCTAAAGGATTGCTTAATCTGAACCAAGCCCCTGTAAACATGACTTTACCTGTATTTGAGAATTCAGCTTTTTCTATTGGGCTACTGGCACTTACGGCCAAGACCTCATCCCAGTAAGCAGGATATGCGGAGACACTCCGCCCAAAGTTACCCGCTGCTCCTACATACAAAGTATCTGGATTTGCCAAAATAGTCTGACGTAAGGGGTCACCTTCTGGATTAACAGGTCTTAGTGAATTTACGATCAGATCACTTATACGGCTACTCACTTCTGAGCTTAAAAAATCTGGCAAGCCTTGATCATTCATAAAGGCTCGAGTGTTTTCACTTATTAAATAATCAAAGTAATCAAAGAGAGACGGGTAGACTAGCTTATTGAGCACGAAATCTTTGACGATGCTGCAAGGCAAAATCACGAAACTCATATTGACAACTATGGCTTCAATGCCTTCTGCTTTTAGCGTTTGAATGGCTTGCCCAAGCTCCTTACCTACAACCTCAGTATTAAAGTCAGAAGGCGCAACTGCCTGAAGGATAATCTTTTTGCCATTTTCATGCGTCCACTCGAGCCTATTCTCGCTCACCCAGGCAGGCTTATAGCTTCCCAAACCTGCAAGAATGCCGTTTATATGATTCAAGACCAAAGCACCATGCGAGCTTTTGCCCTCTTGCTCAAATCTAACCAGCATTTCAGCCGATATATCTGCAGGCTCAAAAAGCTCAGTGGCAAGCTTGAAACTGCCCTGACCAAATTCATCAAGGACAATTAGAGCAACATCTTTAGAGGGTTGGTTTAGCTCGAGCCTGTCAAAAAAGGGTTGCTGAAAATAATCACTCAGATAGTCAGGAGCTAAACCTGCTGAGTAATCCGTTTCTAGCTTGCCCTCAGCGCCTACCACCCTGTAAGGCGCACCCACCACACGATAAGGCGCACCCACCACGCGGTAAGGTTGAGGGTTTAACTGGAAGTCACTGGTAATACAACTTCCTAAATTTTCATCGATGAGAGGCCCGCTGGCTAAAGCTGTGAGCACATTAATGTCTATATCAGGTACACCATTAACCTGTAGTTCTGGAGGCTTGCCTTCTATAACAGGAGCTAAATCTACATCAAGAGAAGGCACACAAGAAATAAGATTTATAAGCAGAATGAACCAAAAATGTCTTTTTACACTCTTCATAGACTTATCGTCAGGCATTTGGCAGGAAACTTCAAGGTCTTTAAGTGCTCAAATCTTTCTGCGATTCAGATTTAGGAAGCTCATATCCATTGTTATTCATAAAGGCTTTTAGTTCGCTAACATAAGCTTCAGCTCTTAAAGCTTCATAGCGTTGCAGTGCCTCAAGAAAAACAAGTTCGGCCTTTTCTTTTTCAAAAAGTGCATGATAACTTTCTCCTAAACCATAATAGGCATCTGCCATCCACAGATTATTATGATTTACCTTAGCAAGCTCGAGCGCCTCGCTGCGCCGCAGGATTGACTCTTCATAATGCTGCAAATCCTGTAAAGTTTGCGCCAAATTATTCAGGGCAAAAAAACTGATGCGGGCACTCTCAAGTCTTTCGGATTCGCTATCTAGGGTCAGGCTCGAGCTTGCTTTAAGAGATGCCTCAAATAAATCTCGTGCTTGCTCAAACTTGCCTTGTATAGCGTAAAAGTAACCATAATTAGCCAAAACAATGGCGCTATCTAATGAAACCTCTTCAGTACTTAATAGCCCATAAGCAGTTTCGAAAACGTTAGCCGTTGCAGCATCATTTCGCCTAAGTAAAACCACAGCCATTAAACACTGATAAACAGCCTGACGCTGCCTCGAGCCAAGCTTCTTAGCCACCTCATAAGCCTGTTCAAAATAGGGAAATGCCTGCTCAGCCAAGCCCAAAGAATTGAGGTAGTAATTACCTATTTTGGCTAAAAATTCATGGCTTAACTGAGGCTCAGCTTGTTTAGCTGCCTGCTCAAGCAAACCTAAAGAACCAGGCGAATGCGCCTCACTCAGAAAATAGCTACCTTCTAAAACCAGAAGCCGCATAAGCTCTACCAGGTTTTGACCTTCAGTTTGCTCTGCTACCCTAAGAATGGTTTGCAACTCAAGGTCAACCGCCTGCGCCTGATAAGTAAAGGCTTCCAGATAGCTTTTTACAGCATGAAGCAGGGTTTTGAAACGAGCGTTATTGATGGCTTTGCTGTAGGAATAGGCAAGGTTATGCAACTGATAGCTAAGCTTATCACTGCCCGACACTGTGTTTCTGCTCGCCAAACCATGCTGACTCAAATTAAAAAGAGCTTCTT
>JAHEBB010000020.1 GCA_024642575.1 Trueperaceae bacterium
GACCTTTCTTCTGATTGGGTGGGTAAATAAGCATGACTATCTTGGCAAGAGCAGAAACCTTCATTTTGAATAATGCTCGACTTTTAGAGCGTCAGCGTTTTAGCTATCTGTTTAAAAAGGGTTCACGCGACGCTGTTTTAAGTGCCTTAAAAGCCTATCAAAATGCTGATAGCGGCTTTGGCAATGCGCTCGAGCCTGACAAACGTACCGCCAGTTCACAACCCATTGACCAGGAAATCGCGCTAAGAATCCTGGATGAAATTGGCTTAAATGGTCAGGTAGTAAAAGAGCTTTGCAACTACTTGCAAAGCATTACGACACCAGAGGGCGGCATTCCTTTTGTACTGCCAACCGTGACTGATGCGCCAAGTGCTCCCTGGTGGCAGACTGACGAAGCCCATCCTCCTGCGACTTTAAATCCAACGGCGAGCATTGCAGGGTTATTGCACAAACACAAAGTTAATCATCCGTGGTTGGCTAAAGCCACTGAGTTTTGCTGGCAAAAACTAGAGCAATCAGCAGAGGCCAGTGAGCATGACCTTATGTGCATTTTGCTCTTTCTTGAGCATGCTCCAGAACGTGAAAGAGCGGGGGAAACCTTTAAGCAAATGGCTGATAAGGTCATCCAGCACACCGCCTTAGACGCTAACACTGAAGGCTATGTGCAGTCACCTCTCATTTATGCGCCCCGCCCAAACTGCTGGGCACGCAGCCTCTATAGCAATGAAGTCATTGATGCCCATTTAGACGCCCTTATGCAAAAACAACAGAGCGATGGTGGCTGGCCCATAAGTTGGCCAGCGGTAAGTCCTGGTTGTGAGCTCGAGTACCGAGGCGTTGTTACCTTAACTGCGCTCACTACGCTCAAAGCTTATGGGAGGCTAGGATGAGCTGGAAGGTTATCAAAGCTTATACGCGCTCGCGTGAAAACCCGGTAGCAGGTCAGGCGAGCGATTTGCTTGAAACAGGTAAACGTGGCGACTACGACGGCAAGGGAAATATCTGGATTTGGTGCAAGGATAAAGAAGGTCGTGAAGGCTGGATTGCCGAGGACGTGCTCGAGCCTGAAGGCAACAAAGCCCGCTTAAAAAAGGATTTTAACGCGCTCGAGCTAAGCATTCAAACTGGGGAAAGGCTAGAAGGTATCGAGGAACTCGCCTGCTGGCTACTTGCCAAAAATGACCAGGGTCAAATTGGCTGGGTCCCGCTAAATCATGTGGAGGAACTTTCTTGAACTTAGCTGTCAGTGATGTAAAGGTTTTTGTACCTGCCCTCGACTTTAAGGAGTCGCTCGCGTTTTATCAGGCCCTTGGCTGGAAGCTTAATTGGAAGGCCGATCATGGACTGGCGGAGCTCGAGCTGGCAAACAAACGTTTTTACCTTCAAGATTACTACAGCAAAGACTGGGCTGAAAATTTCATGATGCACATTTTGGTTGACGATGCTAAAGCTTGGTGGCAGCATGCCGCCGATATTATTAAAGTGGGTGATTACAAATATGCGCGACTGAATACACCTAAGCTAGAAGATTATGGTGCGCTTGTTACTCATGTCTGGGACCCTTCCGGCGTGCTTTTGCACTTTGCCCAAATGCTGGAAACCAAAGATTAGATATTTGTTTTTAAGGTAACGATGAGGTTAGATGTGATTGACGAAATAGCAATTCGCAAGCTAATTGAGCACTGGCAAACAGCCACTAAAGAGGGCAAGCTTGCTGAGGTTTTAGCGCTGATGACTGACGATATTGTTTTTCTAACGCCCGGGCAGAAACCTATGAATAAAGAAGCGTTTATCCGTGGGTTTGAAGGCCTAAAGAAGTTTGACATGGACTCGAGCAGCAGCCTTAAAGAAATTCTGATTTCAGGTGATCTTGCCTACGGCTGGTCAGAGCTAAGCGTAACTATGACGCCCAAAGATGGCGGCAAGCCTATTAAACGCTCGGGGCCCATCATGAGCGTGTTTCGTAAAGAAAACGGACGCTGGCTTTTATTTCGAGACGCCAATATGCTCAGCTTGGAAAGCGATGCTTGACTTAACAGCACTTCATGACTTTATTGTCAGTGCCAAAGCTGCCGCCTATGTCGGGAATGGCAAAAAGTCACTCTCTTACCGGCCAAACTCACATGATTTGCAAGTTTCTAAAGGTGACTTTGCTTATCTGGATAGTTATTTTGGCGGTACAGATTTTATCGGGCAAGAAGTGGTTTATTTAAATAATGAACCTGTCTGGGCAATGAATTATTATGGGCGCATTTTAGAACCAGAAAATATCGATGCAGCACAAGCAGGCAGCATTATTAAAGAAAGTTTGTCCCTGCTTTATCAGGAAAAACGTTTTCTTGGTGGCTTCAAGCAGCAGACGCCAAAGGGTCTTTATATCGACACGAGTGAGGGTGATGTTAGTTCTTTTAAAGGTATCGAGCATATTGAGCAAGGTGGCCTAAAGGTTTACGAACTTCTTTATCATGGCGGACTTATCAAGAATTAGAAAGGAGCAAAAATGGCTTATGACGAGGGTTCAGCCGAGCGCATTCGCGAATGCCTGATGGCTTATGATGTAAAGGAAAGAAAAATGTTTGGCGGTCTGGCCTTTATGGTTCAGGGGCATATGACTGTCGGTTTACTTGGCGATGAACTCATGCTGCGCGTAGGAAAAGCGTACTATGACGAAGCTTTGCGCCAAGACTTTGTCCGAAAAATGGATTTTACAGGTAAGCCGATGTCTGGCTATGTTCTCTTAGAGCCTGAGGGTTACAGCGAGGATGAAGAGCTTAGTGCCTGGATAGAGCACGCGCTTAGTTTTACCCTTTCGCTCGAGCCCAAATAGCGCTTTTAAAGGATAGTTCTCATGCGTAAAGACCCAACCAAAGAAGCGCTTAAAGCAGTTCATGCCTTGCGTAACGAGGGAAAAAGTGATGCTACCCTCGCCAGTCTCAGCGTTGTACTGAAACGTGCCAATGGCATTGTGGTTGCCGAAGCTGCCAGTCTTGCCAGTGAGTGGTTTGCTACAGATTTGACCGATGAGCTTGCTGACGCCTTTTTTAGATTGCGTGATAAAGGGCTCGAGCTAGACCCACAGTGTTGGGGCAAGGTTGCACTCATCAAAGCACTCCATGAACTCGCGCACCATGACGGTGAGGTATATCTTAAAGGCTGTCAGACCTTCCAGCTCGAGCCTGTTTATGGGGGTAAAGAAGATAGTGCTATTGCCGTGCGTAGTCTCGCCTTTGGCGCACTGGTGCAACTGCCTGTGATTGATTTTGAAAAACTGCTGGTTGCCCTTGCTGATTTGCTCGCTGACCCTAGCCCTAAAGTACGCGCGGAAGCTGCCCGTTTAAGTGTTTCTGGCCCTGCCGATAAAGTAGCTCCACTGTTAAGGCTCAAATTAAAGCTGGGGGACAGCGAAACTCGAGTCATGGGCGCTTGTTGTGACGCGCTTTTAAGTCTTTCTCCAAGCGCAGAAACCCTTACGCTTATTGAAGAGTTTTCTAAGTCCAGCAGTAGCGCCTTACAAGCCGAAGCACTGGCAGCGTTAGCAGGCTCGAGCCTGCCTGAAGCTATCAAGCTAGCCATTAAGCGTTACAGTGATTTATTTGATGAGCAACTCAGGCGAATTGTCATAACGGCTATGTCAACCTCAGCAACCCTAGAGGCTGACACCTTTTTGCTCAGCTTATTAAGCGAAGAACAACCCGAGTCCCTCTGGGCACTTAATGCTCTTAAGCCCAAACTTCACAATGCCGAGTTACAAGAGGAAGTTCGCAGCGTCCTCAGACATCAAAGCGATTCTGACTTACTCAAGATATTTCAACAACGCTAAAAGGAGAAGAAATGAAATTATTTGTTGGCACGGAAAAAGGTCTATTTGTCTATTCCACCTCTGATCGTAAAAGCTGGACACTGAGTGAACCTATGCTAGCAGGCTGGGAAGTCTCGAGCGTTTTACCTTTAAAAGATAAATGGTTAGTCGGCACCACTCACTATGTTTACGGCGCCACCATTCGGCAAAGTAAAGATGAGGGCAAGAGTTTTAGCCAGTGCGAAGCTAGCCCCAGTTATAAGGACAATGACTTTAATGTCAACCGCATCTGGCAGATGGTTAAACATCCGCTGACAGGCAAATACTACACTGGCGTAGCCGAGGCTGGGCTTTTTGAGAGTGATGACGCCGAACTATGGGAAGAGGTCAAGAGTCTATCAGCGCATGAAACCAGGAGCCTCTGGCAACCCGGTAAAGGTGGGCTTTGCCTGCACACCATTCTTTTTCACCCAACAAATCCAAACCGCATCTGGCTGGCGATTAGTGCCGTAGGTGCTTTTCGCAGTGATGATGGGGGCAAGAGCTGGCAGGTTAAAACCAAAGGGATAGATGCCATCATTACCGATGAAAAACCTTCTGAAGTGGGGCGCTGTGTCCATAAAATGGTGCTCCATCCCCATAATCCTGAGAAGCTCTTTTTGCAATACCATCATGGGGTTTACGCCTCAGATAATGCTGGTGATAGCTGGTACAAGATCGAGGAAGGGTTACCCAGCAATTTTGGTTTTCCTATGGCAATCACCCATGATGAAAAGCTCTTTGTGATTCCCTTAGAGAGCGATGGACTTCGCTTTAGTGCCGAGGGTCAACTCCGAACCTATCAGTTTGATCATGAGGCTAAGCGCTGGTATGACAGCAGTGAAGGTTTAGAGGGTAAAGGAAATTACGGCACCATTTTGCGTGACGCCATGACGGTTGATACTCAGAAAAATCCTGGCGTTTATTTTGGTACTACGGGTGGTGATGTTTTTGCGCGTATTGGCAATGAACCCTGGCAACGCTTACCAGGGAGCTTGCCGCGTATCAGCATGCTGAGGGTGCTCGAGTCTTAAATGCCTTCGGTAAGTATCTTTATACCTACACTTTTGCATGACTGTACGAACGGTCAGCGCAGGCTTAGGCTCGAGGCAACAACTGCCCATGACGCCTTAAAGCAGCTCTTTGAAAGGTATCCCCTACTTAAAGTTCATCTCTTAGATAAAGAAGGCAAGCTCAGACCTCATCTGGTGATTTTGTCAGAAGGTCTACCGATTAAACCCTTTGAGGGTTCAGACATTCCCTTAAGTCAGAATCAGGAACTGCATATTATGCAGGCTGTTTCCGGAGGTTAAAATGATAAGTGATAGCGTAAAAGAAGCCTGGCAAATCAATACCAAAATCAACAAAGCTGTGTTTGACCATCTCAGCGATGAAATGATTAATGCCCCCACGCCTGGTAATGGCTTTACCGTAGCAGAGCACGTTCTTGAAATCTTGCATACACCTAAACATTTCGGCCTCAAGTTCGATGAAGCTCAGCTTGGCGCATTGCCTAATCTTTACGAGGTTAAGGGTAAAGATTATATTGCTGAAACCAATCTAGGGCGCATACGTGAAGTGGCTGCACAAACTGCTGATACTGTCTTAAAAGCAGCTGAAGCAGCAAGCAGCAAAGGGGAATTGCCTCATACCAGCATAGATACTTATCTCATCCATATGATGGCGCATGACGCGCATCATCGTGGGCAGTTATTTTTGGCACTAAAAACCAATGGTTTTCCCTTACCCAATGATGATCTGGTTTGGGGCCCCTGGAAAAATGAGTAAAAAGTATACCTTAAGAACTAAGTCATGATAAATGATTCGCTCAAAGAGAGCTGGCGCATCAATACGGACATTAATCTAAATGTGCTAGAACATCTCAGTCCTGAAATGTTACAAGCCCAAACGCCTGGGGCAGGTCTTACGGTGGCACAGCACCTTGTTCATATGATGGACGCGCTTAAGTTTTGGGGTCAATTTTTTGATAAGGCTCGCTTTGCTACGATTCCCGATCTTTTTGAGGCGAAGTCAGAAAGCCTTAGTCCAGTAAAAGATTTAGGACAAATGCGCGAAGTTATGAAACGTAGCCGTGAGCTGGCGCTCGAGTCTGCCAACGCTGCTACCAGTAAAGGCAAGTTGCCCTATTACAGTATTGAAAGTTTTCTGATTCACATTATCGCCCATGACGCACATCACCGAGGGCAGATTGTGCTGGCACTCAAAACCAATAATTTTCCCTTGCCAGGTGATAAGGCTATCTGGTCACCGTGGAGAACTGAGTAAAGGAGTCATATGGAAGCGTTTAAAACCACCTTTAATCAGCTAAAAGCCCTAATGCAAGTTTACGAAAATCAGCTTATCCTTAAAGCAGATAAGCCAGATAATTACTACCTTGATATGCCAGTCAAACGCTCAGATGGTTACGCTTTTGCCTTTGGAGGCGTGCAGATTAAAAAGAATTACGTGAGCTATCATCTGCTACCTGTTTACGGCAACCCCAAATTGCTCGAGCCTATTTCTGACAAGCTCAAAAAGCGCATGCAAGGCAAATCTTGCTTTAACTTTAAAACGCTTGATGATGACTTGCTGGCCGAACTCAAAGACCTAACCCAAAAAAGCTTTGAAACTTATATCAAGACCGATTTTAGTATCTATGATAAAGGAGCAAAAAAATGAATAAACTACTCAGTTTAGACGAACTTTACCAACACTGGCAGGGTCACCGCCGCCTGACTATTCGCACGCTCGAGGCCTTCCCTGAAGACAAGCTCTTTAGCTCTCAGGTCGGAGGCATGCGCTCATTTGGCGAAATGATTGGAGAAATCATTGGCGTAGAATCGTATACGCTCACAGGTATCTTGACCGGAGGCTGGGAGTGGAAACAGGAGACCCTAAATACCAAAGCTGAGTTACTGGCAGCTTTAGCCAAGCTCGAGCCACAAACCAAAGAACGCTGGGCAAAGCTTACACCCGAGCGCATAGAAGCCGTAGAAAAAGATGGCTGGGGCATGACCTGGGCAAACCGTGAAAGACTTTTATATATGATTGAAAATGAAATTCACCACCGCGCACAAGGCTATGTCTATTTGCGCATACTGGGTATAGAACCCCCAGCCTTTTGGGAGAGATAAAATGACCGAAGAACTGAGTAATTATAAATACCGTGGCGCAAGGGCAATGGTGCTCTTACATGAAAAACAAATGCGCGAATGCCTGGAAACCTGGAAAAAAGCCAAAGATCTAAACATCAGTTTGCCTGCAACCGAAGACGCAGATTATCAGTCTTTAGAGACGTTAGTGGTACACATTTTGCGTGCTGCCAGAGGCTATATGGTCTGGATGTGCAAACAGTTAGAATTACCCGACCCCGAAATAAACCCTGCTCCAGCACCTGAAAAGGTTGAAGCTGAGGCTGATAGCTACCTAAATCATGTTTTGGAATGCTGGCGTTCTCCCCTTGCCGAGCTTGAAGAAGCCCGATTTAATAAAGAATACAAATCTAATTGGGGCGTCATCTACTGTATTGATGCCATGCTCGAGCATGCCGTTATGCACCCCATTCGTCATAAGTTTCAACTTGAAGAATTGATGGCAAAACAAGGCTAAATGGATTTAAACGCTTACTTAAAACGCATTAACTATGAAGGCTCTCTGGAGCCTTCTTTTACGACCTTAAGAAATCTTCACCATGCCCACTTGTTAAACATCCCTTATGAAAATCTGGATATTCATTTGGGGAAATCTTTGGTTTTAGATGAAGCAGCTATCTATCAAAAAATAGTGCATGAGGGTCGTGGCGGTTGGTGCTTTGAAATGAATGGGCTGTTTGCCTGGGCACTGCGCGAACTTGGCTTTGAGGTCACGCTCTTGGGTGGTGCGGTTAATCGAGTAAATCAAGGCGACCCAACAAAAATGGGGCATTTGCTCCTCCTTGTCAAGCTAGATAAACCCTTTCTGGCAGATGTTGGCTTTGGCAACGGCTTTCTTACGCCTTTGCCTTTAGAAGAAGCTTATTTTCAACAAGATTTTCTGGACTTTCGTTTGGAACAACTCGATAAATTCTGGTGGCGCTTTCACAATCACCAACATGGGGGGCCAAGTTTTGACTTTACGCTCGAGCCCTACCAACTCTCTGATTTTTCTAGTAAATGCTCTGAACTGCAAACCTCACCCGAGTCAGGTTTTGTGCGCCTGACGGTTTGCCACCGTTTTACTCAAAAGGGCATCATCAGTTTACGCGGTGCAGTTTTGCAATCTGTAAGTGGAGAGGGCTTTAAAGAACAAATCATTGATTCATTTGGCGACTACAAAGAGCTTATAAACCAAGGATTTGATCTAAATATAGCCAATCTTGAAACCCTTTGGGCAAAAGTCTGGACGAGTCATCAAAGCTGGCAACGCAGTTTGACAATAGCGCAAGATGCTTAACCTTGGCCCCAAAACACTTCAGCGCCTGCAAAGTATTGAGGTTTATAGCACCGATGATATAGAGAAGCTTGGGGTTATAGAAACGTATCTGCGGCTAAAAGCAGTTTATGGTAAAGATGTCAGTCTGAATGCCCTTTGGGCTTTGCAAGGTACCGTTTTAGGCATTCCCTGGAATCAGCTTCTACCTGAGTTAAAGCTCGAGCTAAAACGTCAATTGGAGGAGCAGAGTGGCAGATTTTGACCAGTTCTGGAATTATAGTAAACCCGAAGAAACGTTTACAAAATTTCAGCAAATCCTAAATGACTATCAGCAAAATCCTGCCTTATATGCTGAACTACTCACCCAGCTTGCCCGCTGTCAAAGTTTGCAAAGCAAGTTTAGTGAAGCGCACATAATTCTTGACCAGGTTATAAACATGCTAAATGATTCTATGCCTGTGGTTCAGATTCGCTATAGGCTCGAGCGTGGTCGCAGCTTTAACTCGGCAGGGCAAAAAGATGACGCTATCCCTTATTTTTTAGAAGCTTGGAAGCTAGCGCAAGAGGCAGGTGAAGATTTTTATGCGGTAGATGCCTTGCACATGTTAGCCATTGCTTCTGATGCAGATGAGCAGCTTAGCTGGCATAGTAAGGCGATTGCCTACGCCGAGCAAAGTCAGTCTGAGCGCGCCAGAGGCTGGCTCGGTTCGCTTTACAATAATCTCGGTTGGACGCTGTTTGATTTAGGCAAATATGCAAAAGCATTAACAGTATTTGAAAAAGCCCTCGCCTTTCGCACCGAGCAAAAACAAGCCGAGAATGTGCGCATAGCCTGGTGGTGCATTGCTAAAACACAAAGATTTTTAGGGAAACCAAAAGAAGCGCTCGAGCTTTTACATAACTTAGAAAGTGAGTACAAGACCCTTAAAGAACCCAGTGGCTATGTTTATGAGGAAATCGCTGAGTGTTTGCTAAGCCTAAATGACCCTAAGGCAAAGACCTATTTTGCCAAAGCTTATAGTCTGCTTGCTCAAGATCGTTATTTGCATTCTCAGGAACCAGACAGGCTCGAGCGTTTAGCCGAGCTTAGCTCCTAAAACTGCCCTAGATCATTTCTAGGCCATAATGCAGCAGAATTACTTTTTCTAAGCTTGCTATGTATGAAAATAGTCTCATAAGGGTAGCAAGTGTGAATAAGCCACTGAGTATTTAAGTGAAATTTAATTTGAATACCGTTAAACTTATGTTAGAAATAGAAATCTCAACTAGGGAGCTGTGATGAAACCATTTTGGAGAAGTTTTAGTTTAAGTTTAATGTTGCTGATTATGGTAGCTTGCGGCGGGTCAGGAACCCCTAACACGCCTGCAAAAACCTTGTCAGGAACGGTGCTTGCACCCACAGGTGGTGATGTTAGTGGTAGTAAACTCATTGCCTGCTATGTTCAAGCAAATACCTGTAATCCAAATTCTGAGAACACCAAAGTCCTTGATATTTCTGCCACTGGCAGAACCACGGACTTTAAATTTAGCAATCTAGCCGAGGGCAGCTACGCCATTTTTGGCTTTAAAGATACCAATGGTGATGGCGATCTTAGAGACGTAGCTGATTATCAGGGTTGCTATGGTCCAGGTAGTGATTGCGCAACGGTTGCTCCCCCTGCCAGTAATCTTGACGTTCAGCTCCAGACCCAATTACCTCCAGTGGTTCCTGGCAGCATCTCGGGTACGCTGTTTATGCCCGGTCTAGAAAACAGCTCGAGCCTAGATACTACGCTTTATGGCGTAAACCAAACCCCTAAATTACCTCAAATCAGAGCAGGCGAAGTCATTGTTAAGTTTAAAAGGACAGGTATCAGTACCTTAGCCAATAGAGAACCTCTTGCCACTTACCGCTTTGCTGGTCAAAAGCTCGAGCGCTCGAGGCTCATGGGGCTTAAGGAAACAGCGCTTTACAAAAGCAATTTAAACGTTGCAGACACGCTGGCGTTGGTAGCGGATTTAAACCAACGTGCCGATGTCGAATATGCTGAACCTAACTACATCATGTACGCTATGAAAGTTCCCAATGATGAGTTTTATGGCGTGCAGTGGCATTACCCTGCTATGAACCTGGAAAAAGCCTGGGATATCGAAGATGGCACAACCAACCCTGTTACCGTCGCTGTTGTTGACACAGGTCTTTTGCCTCACCCTGAGTTACAAGGCGTTTATGTAGGTGGCTTTGATTTTATTTCAGATGTTGACACTGCTGGTGACGGCAATGGACGTGACAATGACCCAACTGATCTGGGTCAAGAGTCGGGCTACCACGGGGGTCACGTAGCCGGTACGATTGCTGCCAAAACCGATAACGGGGTAGGCGTTGCAGGCGTGAGTTGGGGCGCAAAAGTAGTCGCTGTAAGGGTGCTCGGCGTTACGGGTTCAGGTTCGTTTGCTGACATCTTAGATGGTACGTTGTGGGCAGGGGGCGAAAGCGTTGCTGGCGTGCCCAATAATCCAAATCCTGCCAAAGTCATTAATTTAAGCCTGGGCGGCGAACAACCCTGTTCAGCAGCCGAAGACGAAGTTTTTAAAACCCTCAAAGACAAAGGTGTGGTTGTCGTGGTTGCTGCAGGTAACTCAGATAGTGACGCGGGTTTCTTTTCACCTGCAAGCTGTGACAATGTGATTACTGTTGGTGCCACAGGCCCTACAGGTGAACGCGCACCTTACTCAAACTACGGTTCAAAAATTGATGTCATGGCTACGGGTGGCGACACAGGTAAAACCATTGATTTTAATGGTCAACAGCTTGCCGCAGGTGTTTGGAGTACCCTTAAAGATGATGCTACGGGCAAATTTACTTTCGTTGCTTATCAAGGCACTTCAATGGCAGCGCCACACATTGCAGGGATTGCTGCCCTTATGCTTTCCAAAGACCCTAGCCTCACACCTGATCAAGTCTTAGCCCGACTGGTTGATTCTGCCAGACCGCTAAGTGCCAGTCAGTGTAATCGACCCTCAGCGAGTGAATGTGGTGCAGGTTTGGTTGACGCAGCAGCAGCCCTAAGTGGTACGAGTGATAACCCTCCTCCCCCTCCTCCGCCAGCAACAGGCGAGATCCTAACTTATGCGGTTGCTTTTTACTGTGCCAATATCGTCTGCAATGATTTTAATTTTGATCTTTCTGGCATCGTTTCAATAAATTCCAGCCAACAACAAATGCCTTATCAGATTACAAATCTAAGCGATGGAGCTTACGCTGTAGGCGCGTTCCAGGATTTAGACGGCAATCAAGATTTATCCGACGGTGAGCCTTTTGGCGCTTACAAAGACTTGGTCTTCCTTGAAGGTCAGGGTATTGGCAATATTGATATTCAGCTCAAACCCTTTAGCACTTCTGCGGCAGGCGCTTTGACTCCTTCTATGAAAAGCTCTTTAAAAACAGCCCTGAAACAGTTCAGTCAAAACTCAAGTGTTCCCATGCTGGTTCCTGAAAAGCTCGAGCGTTTTTTAAACAAATAACCTTTCCACGAATCCTTGCATTTCAGATGATTCGTAAGACCTAGAAAGCCAAAATTAGTCAAGCAAGTTTCGCTGCAATGAATTCCTGAAATAAAAACCCCCTGAACCGCAAAGCTCAGGGGGTTTTTATTTCAGGAACGGTAACGCTCAAACTCGAGCCTGGCCTTACCTCGCTGCACACGCCAATCATTAATAAAACCATTAAGCTTTTTTGAAAGGCTCAGGCTATCACTCGAAACCCCGCGAAAATAAAGTTTGTCGGGAGCAAAAGCTTCATATATTAAGCTCTCATCTGTTTTACAGATCGAGCTTATAGGCGTATTTAGCATGGGTTCGGGCAAATCAGGCCAAACCCAGATACCTGATGCCAGATAGGCATGACCATCGCTTATACCTAAACGCTTTGCCTTTGGGTCAAGCTCGAGCGCATCGGCATACACTAACTTTCCCCCTTGACGAACTTTTACATGACTCGAAAGTTTGCGAAACATAAAGCGCTCGTCAAAAGCAATACGGCCCATTGCCCAGCTTTCTAGCATGGCAAAATTTGCACCCTCAGCTAGCTCAACAGCCACACGGTTTTTAAACTCGGCATCTTTAAAAGGGATGCTAAGCCCAGGGTAATACTCGAGCTCTCCCCCAGATTCAACTTCTATATGGACAATCTGACAAGCCGAGCGGCCCTCGGGCATGCTATGAAGTTTGCTAGCTGACTGATTAAGGAGCACCACTTTTGCACCTTCAGCTACGCGAATGTGCAAATCAAACAAATCCCCTGCCATAATGCCTGGCCCTACATTTAAGAGTTGTAACAAGACGGACCCCGGCTCGAGCTCAAAGGGGCGAAGGACTTTAAGCGGACTTTGACTAAACTGTTCTGACAAGATGGTTTTTTCACCTTGCTGGGTAAAAAGTAGCTCGAGCCGAGTCACGTCTTTAACCTTTTATTTAACAAAGTTCAAGCCGTAAAATCTTCAAAGAGCACATCGTAGCGTATCCAGTCAATCACCTCTTGCAACCCTGTGCCGTCCTTTAAGTTGGTAAAAACTTGTGGCTTGCTGCCCCGCTGAACTTTGGCATCTCGTTCCATAACCCCTAAATCAGCACCCACAAAAGGCGCAAGGTCAATTTTGTTAATAACCAACAAATCACTGCGCGTAACCCCAGGGCCACCTTTACGCGGTACTTTATCGCCCCCCGAAACATCCACCACATAAATGCTTACATCAACCAGTTCAGGGCTAAAGGATGCCGAAAGGTTATCACCACCTGATTCTAAAAATAAAATGTCCAGGTCGGGAAAACTTGCTATCATTTCATCTACTGCTTCCTGATTAATGCTGGTATCTTCGCGAATAGCTGTGTGCGGGCAACCGCCGGTTTGTACACCTTTTATGCGTTCACGCGAAAGCGCACCTGCCCTGGTTAAAAACTCGGCATCTTCGTAGGTATAAATATCATTGGTAATAACGGCTAATTGGTACTCATCTCGCATGGCTTTACAAAGTTTATCCAGTAGGGCTGTCTTACCTGAACCCACGGGGCCACCAATACCTATTTTTATAGTTTTCATAGTCCTCCAGTTACGATTGAAACAATCGGGTATATAAACTGCTTTGCTGTTGCGCCCTTATATCTAGAGCCGGTGTAGCTGCATACATATTCGCCTGAGGGTCAGCTAGAACTTCAGCTACAAGCCGAACCACCAAAGGCTGCAACGCGGTCAAGATTTCTTGAGCTTGCTCAGGACTAAGGGGCATAGAGCGGGTTGCCGCAGCAAGTTGCGAGCTTAGGCTTGATTGGGCAAAGGCAAGCAGAAGAAAGTCTTTCTCAATCTCTAAGTTTCGCGCTAATCTTCCTAAAACAAGCGCCTGATGAGGCTCATCCAACACCTTATCCACAGCCTGTGGATAAACTCTATTAGCTAAGGTTTGCAAGCGTTTGCCCAGCCTCAAACTGGTTTCTCTTAAGCCTTTCACAGGTTTCCAGGCAGTCAGTTCTTCAGCCAAACTATCTAATTCCGTTTGGGTTTCAGCTTCATAAGCAAGTGCGCACGCAGCTAAATCTAAGCGCCCAAAGCCCAGCTCGAGCGCTACCTCTAAGAATTCAGCCAGTTCTTCTTTGTTTATCCCCATAAGAGCGTAGGTTTCTAAACCGCTCGAGTGCGCAAAACTACCTATAGGAAACTGTGAATCCATGATTTGTAGAAGGCTTAAAAAGGCTTTTTGATTCATACTTGCTTAGTGACTGTGCTCCCCGACTGGGCGACCTTTAAAGGGTCGCTGCCCACGCAAAAAGTCCAGACCTGCCTTTTGCAATTTCTGCTCAAGAGGCGCATTCCAGAGCGCAATGACTTGACCTTCAACAATCTCAATATCGCGGTGCAAATTACCAATCAAATGACCGACAAAGGCAGCCTCAGCTAGTGTCTTAGGTTTAATTATCAAGACATCTTCAGGGGCAGCAGCAATCTTGTAAAGTTTAGTATCGCTTATATATAAGGCGTGACCTACGGGTAAAACGGAACCTGTGGCAAGCTCGAGCGCAAAGCTTTGACCATCAGGCGCACTCAGTCTACGGTGAACACGCTGCCTATCTTCTGAAGTCATAGCAATTGTAATAACTTCGCGTTTTACCTCATCTTTGACATGCGGCAAACTTTGAATATGAATTAAAGTCTCTGTCATAGATCCTAAAATAAAAAATAGCGCTGGGCTAAGGGCAGGTCTTTGGCAGGCGAGCTCGTTATTTTTTCACCCTCAACCGTTACTTCATAACTGTCAGGGTTGACTTCCACTTTAGGGGTGGCGTCATTTAGAATCAGATCTTTTTTGCCAATGCTGCGGCAGTTTTTGACAGGTAGGGAAGCTCGAGCCAAAGTATCTGGCAGATTTCCTTCGTTCACTGAAACCTGCGAAACAAAGTGGTAGCAAAGATGATCTTTTGCCTTGCCGTAGTGTCCAAACATAGGTCGGTAGTAAACCGGTTCAGGTGTTGGAATGCTGGCATTAGGGTCACCCATCAGCGATGCGGCAATAAAGCCCCCTTTTAAAATAAGATCAGGCTTTACCCCAAAAAAAGCGGGATTCCAGAGCACCAAGTCAGCAATTTTACCCGCCTCGATGCTACCTACATAACTGTTAATGCCGTGAGCAATGGCTGGGTTAATGGTGTACTTGGCAATATAACGACGAATGCGGAAGTTATCGTTTTGCAAACTATCTTGGCTTAGAAAACCTCGCTCGCCTTTCATCTTGTGCGCTGTTTGCCAGGTACGGCAAACAACCTCACCAATCCGCCCCATTGCCTGCGAGTCGGAAGCCATTATGCTAATTGCGCCTATATCATGCAAAACATCTTCAGCTGCCATCGTTTCTGCCCGAATGCGGCTCTCGGCAAAGGCCACATCTTCAGGGATTTTGCTACTCAAGTGATGGCAAACCATCAGCATGTCAAGGTGTTCCTCGAGCGTATTCTGGGTATAGGGCATAGTCGGGTTGGTTGAACTTGGCAAGATGTTAGGCAGACTTACTGCCCGCAAAATATCTGGCGCATGTCCACCACCTGCACCCTCAGAATGATAAGTATGAATGGTTCTACCAGCAATCGCTGCCAAGGTATTTTCAACAAAGCCTGATTCATTTAGCGTATCGGTATGAATCGCCACTTGAATGTCGTAGTCATCGGCAACGTTTAAGGCCATATCAATGGTGGCAGGGGTTGTGCCCCAATCTTCATGAAGTTTGAGGCCCAGTGCACCCGCTTTAACCGTTTCAATAAGGGCGTCAGGTTTTGAAGCATTGCCTTTGCCCAAAAAGCCAAAGTTTAAAGGGAATGCTTCGACGGCTTCCATCATGCGGTGCAAGTTCCAGGCACCAGGTATGCAGGTGGTTGCCTTGCTTCCTTCGGCTGGCCCGGTGCCGCCACCAATGAGGGTCGTCATACCACTATAAAGCGCTTCCCAGGCTTGTTGCGGGCTTATAAAGTGAATATGCGAATCAATGCCGCCTGCCGTTAAAATGCGACCTTCGCCCGCAATAATTTCGGTATTGGGACCAAGCTCGAGCCCTTTTGTAACTCCATCCTGAATGTCTGGATTACCCGCCTTACCAATGGCCACAATCTTGCCGTCTCTTACCCCGACATCAGCTTTAACGATGCCCCAGTAATCAACAATCACCGCATTGGTAATGACCAGATCAGGCGTGCCCTCAGCGCGGCTAAGCTGCGACTGACCTTGCCCATCTCGTATAACCTTACCGCCCCCAAAGACCACTTCATCGCCGTAAACGGTATAATCTTTTTCAATTTCTAAAATTAAATTAGTATCACCCAAACGCAGGCGGTCTCCTGTAGTCGGGCCGTAAAGTCCAGCGTAGGCTTTTCTAGAAATCTTCACTCGGCACCCTCATAACCTTCTGCTTTTATGCGTTTTAGCGCTTCGGTTCTTTTGTCTTCAAGGTCCCCGGAAACCAGCGCATTCATGCCATAAACTTGCCGCTTGCCCCCAAAGGCAACCAGCTCAACTTCACGCCCTTCTCCAGGTTCAAAGCGTAAAGCGGTTCCAGCAGGAATATTGAGATGAAAGCCGTAGGCGGCTGCACGCTTAAAGGATAGACGTTTATTAACTTCAAAAAAATGCGTATGCGAACCTACCTGAATGGGTCTATCAGCTTTATTATCAACGCGCAAGGTCAGCGTTTCTCTGCCGACGTTGAGTTCAATATCGCCATCCTGGGTAAACACTTCTCCTGGAATCATGCGTCCTCCTTATCGAATCGGGTCATGAATCGTTACTAGCTTGGTACCATCAGGAAAGGTGCCTTCAACCTGAATCTCAGGAATCATTTCAGCAATACCTTCCATCACATCAGTCCGACTCAAAATAGTAGCGCCAAAAGCCATAAGTTCAGCAACCGTTTTACCCTCTCGAATGCCCTCTAAAACTTCAGCCGTAATGAGGGCAACGGCTTCTGGGTGATTTAGTTTGAGACCCCGCTCTTGGCGGCGTCTGGCAACATCGGCAGCTACAAAAATCAGTAATTTATCTTTTTCTCGTTCGGTTAAACGCATATCCCTCCGTTTGTTTCTGGTCTGGCACCTTAGGCTCGAGCTTTTTTATACCCACCAAGTTTAGCTTGCTTTTAACTAACTCATGTAAAATCTTTTCAGGTTTTTACAACGTTTTGCCCTGTAAGAAGCTTAAGCAAAATTCCAATAGTCAGGACATTCTTGCGCTCTAGAATGGCAAAACTCAACTCAGCATTTTGCAGCTTTACTTTGGCAAAAGTTAAGAGAAGATGCTTAAGCGCTGGCTAGTCTTAAACGCTTAAAAAGCGGCCAACCTCATCTTTATCTTTTTCAGCGGTTGCGCCGTGATCAATGATGCGCCCGCGCTGCATAACAAAGTAGCGATCAGCAAAACTCCAGGCAAAATCTAAATACTGCTCTACCAGCAAAATCGCCACACCCAGTTCTTTGCTAACATGTTTGAGTGCTTCCTCAATTTGCATGACAATCGAAGGCTGAATACCTTCGGTTGGTTCATCCAAGAGTAAAATTTTAGGTCTGGTAACAAGCGCCCGTCCTATAGCAAGCTGCTGTTGCTGTCCACCTGAAAGATTGCCGCCTTTACGCTTAAGCATCTCTTTAAGTACTGGAAAAAGCTCAAAAACATAGTCAGGAATTGTCTTTTCACTGATACCGTCTCGTCCATTTAAAGCAGCTACGCCCATAAGCAAATTTTCTTCAACGGTTAATTGCGGAAAAATCCCTCGGCCCTGTGGTACATAAGCCAGGCCATACTGAGCACGGCGGTGTGCGGCGTGTTTACTAATGACCACATTGTCATAGGAAATGAACCCACTCTTTACCGACTGAACTCCCATAATGGTTTTAAGCAAGGTGGTCTTACCGACACCATTACGCCCCAAAAGCGCAACGGCCTCCCCTTGAGTAATATCCAGATCAACATCCCAAAGGACTTGCGAAGCGCCATAAGCGCTCGAGACTTTTTCAAGCTTAAGCATGCATGGGCTCCTCATGTGCCCGACCCAGATAAACTGAAATGACTTCAGGGTCGCTGCGCACTTCTTCCATTGACCCTTCTTTTAGAATTTGCCCTTGATGCAAAACCGTGACGGGCGCTTTTAAAAGTTCAACAAAGGTCATGTCATGGTCAATAACCAAAACTGTGTGTTTTTCGACCAGTTTGCGTATGAGCTCAGCGGTCTTAGCGGTTTCTTGCGCGGTCATACCTGCTGTAGGTTCATCCAGCAGTAACAGGTCAGGGTTTTGCGAGACCACCATGCCAATTTCTAGCCATTGCTTTTCACCATGGGCTAAGAGAGATGCTTGAAGATCACGGCGAGTCTCAAGACCTATGAGTTCCAAAGTTTCTTCGATGCGCTCTTTTTCAGTTTTACTCAAATTCAAGCGCAAGTTTTGCTGCCAGCTACGTTTTTCTCGGCTAGCTATAGCTAGATTGTCATAAACACTAAGTCTTTCTAATATTCCAGGTGCTTGAAACTTACGGCAAATACCTGCCTGACTAATTTTATACTCGGGCGAGCGGCTTATATCTTTAGCTTTATAAATAATTTTCCCCTCAGCCGCACGAACTTTGCCAATAATGCAGTCACAAAGCGTCGATTTACCTGCACCATTAGGGCCAATCAGTACTTTTATGCTTAAAGGATCAATTGAAAAATAAACATTGCTTAGAGCTTTAAAACCATCAAAACTTACGCTTAAGTTTTCTACTTGCAGAAGTTTTTCAGGCATCACTGACCTCACTTTTTAAGCTGCCTAGGCTCGAGCTTTTTGTTTGCTCGGGCTTATGGAGCCAAAAGCGCTCGAGCAGACCAACCAGACCTTTAGGCAAAATCATCCCCACCATGACAAAGAGAAAGCCAAGCAAAAGTGGCCAGCTTTCAGGAAACTGACTACTTACAGAGTCCGCCACCAAATTACCCAGCACCATCCCTAAAACTGCCCCTGTTATACTTTCGCGCCCGCCAATAGCTACCCAGACCACCATTTCAATAGAAGGCGCAATTCCTACATCTTTTGGTGAAATAATGCCTGCATGCATCGTAAAAAATGCGCCAGAGATACCCGCCAATACCCCTGCCAGCGTAAAAATAGCAACCTTGTAGGGCGTGGTGTTATAACCCAAAAAGCGTGTGCGGTTTTCACCATCCCGTATTGCTACTAAGACTTTGCCAAAATGAGTGCGAGTGAGCCACTGTGCCAAAAGCCAGACGAACAAAAGAACGGCTACCGTAACCAGATAAAGCCCTCTGCGGCCCCCTTCGCTATTTATGTCAAAACCATAAATTGATGAAAAGTTTGTGAGCCCATTAAAACCGTTGGTATAAGACTGCTGACTCACAATAAGGGTCGTAAAAGCAAGCACAAGTGCCTGCGTAATCAGCGCAAAATAAACACCTGAAATGCGCCGCCAAAAAACCAATAGGGCAATGATTGCCGCTGCCAAGGCTGGTAAGAGAAAAACCATCAGCGTGGCAAACACAGGCGATTCAAAAGGCTGCCACCACCAGGGCAATTCGGTAATTCGCGGCTTAAAGCTACGTGCCATAAAGCCAGGAAGCTTATCGCCTACTTGCATAAGTACCATATGCATAGCAACAGCGTAACCACCTAAGGCAAAAAATAAACCCTGCCCCAAGCTCAAAATTCCTGTATAGCCCCAAATTAAAGAAACGCCTATACCCAAGATGCCCAATGCTAGAAAACGACCCAAAAGTGAAAGTTTAAAAGCGCTTAAATAACTTGGTGCTAAAAATAAAGCCAAAAACAAGAGGGCCGCCAGCGAAAAACCAAGAAGACGTTTGTGACTCATGCCGACTCCTCAAGCGCTCTCGAGCGCGTAACAATAAAGCCTTTGGGCCGCCACTGCAAAAGAGCAATGACCAGTAGCAAAATGATGACTTTGGCATAGCTGACACTGTAAAAGCTCTCAAAAAAGGAAGTAAAAAAGCCCAGCGAAACCGCTGCCAAGAGGGCGCCCCAGATGCTACCTACACCGCCTAAAATCACTACCAAAAAGGCATTAATAATGTAGCTACTGCCAATCACTCCCGTAATGGGCGAAATGGTTGCCAGGGCAGCACCCGCTAAACCCGCAAGCCCAGTACCTAGTGCAAAAACCGCCATATCAACGAAGCGGGTATTTACCCCCAGCGCTGAAGCCATATCACGACTTTGATTAACGGCTCTCACATAAAGACCCATGCGGGTATAACGAAGTAAAAATGCTAGACCTAGCATGACCAGCACTGAAAGAATAATCACAAAAATACGTACATAGGGCAGCGTTACACCTGCTAACGTGCCCGCTTGAATACTAATTTGACCATTTAACCAACCTGGCGTCACAAAACTTACGCCAAAAGGCTGCCATAAAATAACCGCCTGCTGCAAGATCAGACTTATCCCCCAGGTTGCCAGTAAAGTGTCAAGCGGTCTTCCATAAAGCCAGCGAATAATAGTGGCTTCTAAAATGATGCCAAGCAGAGCAGTTGCGATAAAAGCAATTGGTAAAGCCAGCCACAGTGATACACTTTTTGGCACATTTTGCTGCACAAGGTAAGCAACTACTCCCCCTAACATAAGCATTTCCCCATGTGCCATGTTAATAACGCGCATCAGGCCAAAACTAAGGGCCAAACCTAGAGCAGCCAATAGTAAAATAGACGCCAGACTCAAACCATTAAAGGCTTGGTTGATAATAAAAACAGCATCCATAGTGTCTCCTAGAGGGTTCAAAGAGTTTGTTCAGGGGTTTCTGTCGGCAACCTTACCCAAACACAAAAGATCCAATACTCGAGCCAAGCTCGAGTATTGGACGCAAAACTAGATTTTAAAAAGGGTTTTCACCCTAGACCACCTTTGGCTTAGTTAGCGAAGTCACAGGTATTACCGGGAAAGGCAAGAGCATCATAAGGTTCAGGTTTAACAGGTTCACCCGAATCCCAGATAATTTCAAACTGACCATCATCCCCAATTTTGCCCACATAAACGGTCTGGTAAATACTTTGATTGCTATCTACGGTTACTGTGCCCATAGGGGTATCTTCGAGAACCAGGCCATAGGCAGCAGCTCTCACAGCATCGGTATCAAAAGAACCTGCTTTTTCTACCGCAGCTTTCCACAAGTAAACATCGATATAACCGTGAATCATTGGGTCTGTAATAACCGCGTCAGCTCCGTAAGCAGCCTTGTAAGCTTCAATAAAGGCAGCATTTGCTGGATTATCTAAGCTCTGGAAGTAATTCCAGGCAGCGTAGTTACCCGCAACAAGTTCAACACCCATCGCCATAGCTTCTTGCTCAGCAATACTAAACGACATAATAGGTAAACTTTCGCTGTCATAACCGGCAGCTTCCATTTGTTTAAAGAAAGCGACGTTGCTATCACCATTTAGGGTATTAAAAATAAGCTCAGGTTCAGCAGCGCGAACTTTGTTAATGACAGAGCTAAAATTGGTATCACCTAAAGGAATATACTCTTCACCTAAAACTTCACCCCCACGATCAGCAATATGGGTATTTAAAATGAAGTTAGCGGTTTGCGGGTAAACATAGTCAGAACCAATCAAAAAGAACTTGGTGTAACCCTGCTCAAAAGCCCAGTCGAGCGCGGGAAGGGCTTGCTGGTTAGGCTGCGCACCTGAATACATAATGTTGGGTGAGCACTCATTACCTTCAAACTGCACCGGATACCAGAGCAAATTGCCAGTATTTTCAAAGACGGGCAGCATAGCCTGACGACTCGCAGAGGTCCAGCCACCAAAAACAGTAACCACGCCGTCTTCTTCAATGAGTTTTTGAGCTTTTTGAGCAAATACCGCAGGTTCAGAGCCCCCATCTTCTACAATAAATTCAATTTGCTTACCTAAAACGCCACCCGCTTTATTGATTTCATTGATAGCAAGTTCAGTCGCATTAGCAACCGTTACTTCACTAATAGCCATCGTGCCACTTAAAGAGTGCAAAACGCCAACTTTAACCGTATCTTGTGCTAAAACATTGCCTAAAACTAAAGCAATTGTTAAAGCTATAAAACCCAAAAGTGACGCTCGAGCTTGTGATGGTTTCATCACGACTTACCTCCAAATTGTTGCAGGGATTTCAGTTAGGGCGTAAAAATCTTGCCCGCAACCTTGCTTGTAAGTATAGCCATAGATTTTTCAAATTGTCAAATATAAAATAAGATTTATACACTTTTTAATAGTCATTTTGCAAAAATATTGCAATATTATAAAAATCGTTAATAAATTTTACGCATTTGGAATATTTTCTATTAACTGTTTGCAAAACGTATATAATTTTTAAGCCCTTGAGCCTTTTTGTAAGAACATTTCGAAATAAATGCCTAGCTAATCTCTATTTTTGGCAATTGAACTTGGCAAATGTTTAGTTTTGGGCTTCTATATCTTGCTTTGAGTAAGAATCTTTAACCTGCCAAAACAAAAGAAATGACTGTCTATACATACTGCATGCAATCAGCTTTGCTATACTTCGCAGGTACTATTTTTTCGAGAGGTACTACTATGACTGTCAGCACCCCCAGCAAAATGAATACCAGTAAAAAAGATGATCTTCTTTTTGAGCTTTTAAACAAAGAATTTGAGCGCCAGCGTGATGGTTTAGAGCTGATTGCCAGCGAAAACTTCACCAGCAAAGCCGTTATGGACGCTACAGGCAGCTATTTAACCAATAAATATGCAGAAGGCTACCCTGGCAAACGCTACTACGGTGGCTGTGAAGTGGTTGATCAAGTAGAGCAACTTGCCATTGACCGTGCCAAAGAGCTGTTTGGCTGTGATTGGGCTAACGTGCAACCGCACTCAGGCTCGAGCGCCAACCATGTCATTTACCATAGTCTCTTGCAACCTGGTGACACGATTATGGGTTTAAACCTGTCTCATGGTGGTCACTTAACTCACGGCAGCCCCGTCAATTTATCGGGCATTTTGTACAAGGTTGTTTCTTATGGCGTACGCGAGTCAGATGAGCATATTGACTATGACGCCGCGCAAGCTTTAGCGCTCGAGCATAAACCCAAACTGATTATCTGCGGTGCAACTGCTTATAGTCGCGAAATTGATTTTGCCAAATTTAGAGAAATCGCTGACAGTGTCGGCGCTTACCTCTTAGCAGACATTTCCCATATTTCAGGGCTCATTGCGGGTGGCGTGCACCCTAGCCCCTTTCCTCATGCCCATGTTGTTATGACGACCACCCATAAAAGCTTGCGCGGCCCCCGCAGCGCTGTCATTTTGTCAAATGATTTAGAGATAGGCAAAAAAATTGACAAGATGATTTTCCCTGGTGCTCAAGGTGGCCCTTTAGAGCACGTCATCGCAGGTAAAGCTGTTGCTTTTTTTGAATGTTTGCAACCTGAGTTTAAAGACTACGCCCAACAAATTGTGAGAAACGCTCGAGCCCTTGCCAAAGCGCTAGAAGAGCGCGGTTACCGCATCGTTTCAGGTGGCACTGACAACCACAACTTTTTAGTTGATTTAACGCCCAAAGACATTACTGGTAAGCAAGCACAAAATACGCTTGATGAAGCTGGCATTACGGTTAATAAAAACACCATCCCTTTTGAAACCCGTTCTCCCTTTGTAACTTCAGGTATTCGCGTAGGTACACCTGCTATTACCACAAGAGGTTTCACCGAA
>JAHEBB010000343.1 GCA_024642575.1 Trueperaceae bacterium
ACCTTGCGTTGAGAACTCAGTTGACCTAAGTTCATCGATAGTTCCTAAAATCATGTCCCCTTCAAAAATTGCCTGTCCATCGAAAACTTCCACATCTATATCAATGCCATTAAGGTTCAGAGTTTCAACATCTCCCGTAAGGAAGGGGTCATAACGCTCTACGGAGGTGTCAGCTTGAGGTGCATCAATCTGGCTCTGGCAAGCGCTAAGGAAAAGAGCAAGGAGACCAAAGCTTATAAGTACTAATCGGCGCATTGATTTCATACCTCTCTTTTCTGTTTTATGACTGGTTTTGACTGAAGACTGGATTTTAGAAGTACAGGTATCTTTCATAAGCTTTTCCTTTCGTTTTTGAACTAGGGAAAGTTTAGAAAACGTAGCGTTACATAGGCGTCACAGAAAAAGCTGGTTTTACCGCTCGAGCCTCTTTGGCTTGTAACGCTTGAATTTGCGATGAACAGTAGTGTTAAGAAGTATATGGTATTTGAAGCGTTACAGATTTCATTCGAACCGTTTAGGGATTTAGCCCTATAGGGTTTAGCTCGAGTCTTTCACGTACACAAAAGAAAAAACCTCGCGCTTTGGCGAGGTTTATGCGGTTTGAGGTTTGAGCTTAGCCGTCCCAAACGCCTTTAAGGCTCTCAACAGGTGCGGGAGCATCCTTAATTGGTTTGGCGTCTAAGGTGCCACCTGCAAATGCAGAAGCTGAACCTAGAAGTGCGAGGACAAGTAATAAAACTCTTAAGAAAGCGATTTTTTTCATGATGTAGTAGACCGTGTTCCTTTCTTGATTTTCCAGGGTTTGGATCCCTTGGAATCTTGATAGTCATAGGATAACTTAGGGGCTCTTACAAAATTCTCACAAGTATAGATTTCTTTAAAAGCATAGGGTTTTAATGTTACAGAATTGTTTTATGCAGTTTAAACTGAAGGCTTTTAAGCAAAGCTAGGACATTGTCCATTTTAGGGATAATCCAAACCCACACTACTTTGATGGGGCAAGCTTTATAGTTTGGAGATTTAAGACGGCGACAAGAAACCAGCGTCATTTCCTACCAGTAAACTTATTTAACCTGAGTTCGGAGTTTCATTCGCGTCAGGGACGCAATTTCTAAAATTCAACGTTCTGAAAGCTCTTTGATTTTGGCCGAAACAGAGAGTTTGGTTTAAAATCGACCCTTTTACGCTGAAAAGAGGATTAGCGCAAATTTCTATTATGCGTCAGGGACACTATTTCTGCATTTTAAAAACTCCGAACTCAGGTTACTTAGCATCCACCTATAAGACTGAGGGTTTTTAGGCTTTGCCTAGTCTGAGCTATAAAAGGCTTGGCACTCCATTTCTCGGCCTCTAACCATTCGCTTGCCTGTCAGGGGGCCATATTGAGCAGTGATGACGGTATAGGGTTTTTCAAAGCCATTCATTTGCAGATAAATCACCACCCAATCGTGCGTTTTATTTAGCGCGTGTGCCCTGGCGGTGTTAGAAAAGAGAGCTGTATAGTCCCTTGAGCCACGCGAGGTATGAAGCACGCTTAACCAGGCTTCTCCTGAAGGATTAAAGCGTTTGGGTGCAATACGAAATAGACTATGGGCCTGATCTTTTTGGCGGTACTCACGGTCAACCTCGAGAAGTTCGGAAACAGGTGGTAAGGGCAAGTTAGCAAGACTGCTAAATCTGGGTTTACGCCCCAGACGCGTCCTTAAGGTATTTTTGATACCCTCGAGCCTTTTTTCGCCGATGCCTGCCAGGTCATGAAGGCGTTTGTCAGTCAGGGCATGCTCGAGCTGTTCTAAAGATTCAATACCAAGTTCTTCATGTAGGACTTGTGCTGTTTTTTGTCCTATACCAGGAATGCTTGATAAGAGTTTTTCTGGCTCACTCTCACCTTTTAAACGTTCTAATAAGGGGAATTTTCCAGTGATGACTAGAGTAGCTATGGTGCTGGCAATGGTATCGCCAATCGTTGGAATTTGAATAAGACCCTGGCGACCTTTTTCCAAAAAAACCATACTGGCTTCACGTTTTAGATTCTCTAAGGTGTTAGCGGCCTGTCTATAGGCTTTGATACGGAACGGGTTTGCTTTTTGCTGCTCAAGTAAAGAAGCAAGTTCCCGAAGTTTTTCGGCAATTAGTTTGTTGCTTGGTCCTTTTGCTAAAGGAACGTTGGGTCTTACCTGACTCCTTTTTTGTCGTTTTGAACCTAGGACTTCTTTTTGCGGTACGGCTGCTGTGCTTAAGGTTTTAGAACCGATCATTTTAGCTCCTTCCCTTTAAAAAACCCCGACGACCAACCATTCCTTAAATCTCTAAATTGTCACCTTATTGTTATCTGTTAGGCGTCGTTACCCATCAGAAAGTTTCTTACAAAGCCTGTCCTGAAATAACTTACCTGACAGTCTTAGTTTTAGCCTTCGTCAGTAAGTGTTTTACAAGAATGTAAGCCTTTTGGGGATGCTGAAGTGCCTAAACGGCTCCTAAGCTTAAGCTTGATCTGGTATGTCCAGGTACATTTTGGGAGGTCATCATGAAGCGCCTTGTCGTAAGCATCTTAAGTATTTTGGTTTGCTCTATTGTTCTTGCTCAGGGGAAACTTGAAATCTTTTCCTGGTGGGCCGGGGATGAAGGACCAGCGCTCGAGGCTCTCATTAATCGCTACACTGAGCTTTACCCCAATGTCCAGGTAGACAATGCCACCGTCACAGGTGGGTCAGGGGTAAATGCCAGAGCTGTGCTTAAAACGCGCATGTTGGGCGGCGACCCACCTGATTCTTTTCAGGTTCATGCGGGTCAAGAGCTTATTGGTACCTGGGTCGTAGCTGATCGTATGGAAGATTTGACCTTTTTGTATCAAGAAGAAGGTTGGTTAGACAAATACCCTCAAGGGCTAATTGATTTAATCAGTACCGATAAAGGAATATGGAGCGTACCCGTTAATATTCACCGCTCCAATGTCATGTGGTACAACCCCGCCAAGTTAACCGAATGGGGCATAAGTGCGCCCGAAACCTGGGCTGAATTCTTAACAATTTGCCCCAGCTTGCAAGCAAAAGGGGTTACACCTCTGGTTATGGGTGAAAACTGGACCCAACAACATCTCTGGGAATCGGTTGCTCTGGGTGTTTTAGGGCCCGATGATTACAAAGCTCTCTGGACAGGCGAACTCGCTTTTAAAGACCCCAAGGTTGAAGCCGTATGGAACCGCTTTGGTGAAATTCTTAAATGCAGCAATGATGACGCTGCGGGTTTAAGCTGGCAACAGGCAACCGACCGCATTGTTTCAGGCGAAGCTGCCTTTAACATTATGGGTGACTGGGCCGCTGGCTATATGACCACAACCCTTGGTTTAACCCCTGCTGAAGGTTTTGGTTGGGCACCTTCTCCTGACACAGGTGGCGTCTTTATGATGCTTTCTGACTCTTTTGGGTTGCCAATAGGCATTAAAGATCGAGACAATACTATTAACTGGCTAAAACTCTTAGGTTCGGTTGAAGGCCAGGATCTCTTTAACCCTCTAAAAGGCTCAATTGCTCCGCACTTTGATAGTGATTTGAGCAAATACAATGCCTATTTGCAAGCGGCAGCTCAGGATTGGAAAACGAACACCGTGGTCGGTAGCATGGTTCACGGCGCCGCTGCCAAAGAGGCTTTTATGAGTCAATTTGCTACGGTTTTGGAAATTTATTTGAGTACAGGTAGCGCTCAAGCTGCTTCTAATGCGGCGCAAGCCATTGCCAACCAGGTAAATTTAGGTAAATAACTCCTCTCCCATTGGGGTAGCTTCGGCTACCCCAACCTTTGGTGCCTGATGAAACTCAACCGTGACCGCATCACTGCTCTTCTTATGCTATTGCCTTCGCTTATTTTGCTGGGCATTTTTGTTTACGGGTTTATCGGTCAAACCGCCTATACCTCGCTAACCGATTGGGGACGTGACCCGGCGCAAGCGCTGGCACTTCATCCAGAGATTCGTTTCACGGGTTTTGAAACCTATAAAGAGCTTTTTACAGGGCTTATTGATGTGCGGTTCAGGCAAGATCTGGTCAACACCTTCTTTTTTACGCTGTTTTTTATTGCAGGATGTCTTGGCTTGGGTTTAGGTCTGGCTATTTTACTGGATCAAAATATTGTGGGCGAAGGTATCTTTCGCACGATTTTTCTTTTCCCTATGGCGCTGTCTTTTATTGTGACAGGTACAGTTTGGCGCTGGTTACTTCAACCTAGAGGCGGTATAAATGTTTTACCTACTTTGGTGGGGCTCGAGCCGCTCGAGTTTCGCTGGTTAACCAGTCGCAGGCAAATTTTACAGTTTAACTGGCAAGATTTACCCTTTTTTACAGGCTTACTCATAGCCATTATTTTGCTCTGGTTTATGGTTACGGCTATCAGAAAAAGCAAATGGAGGCGAGTAGGGGTTGCAGGATTTTCCTTTTTGCTTGTAACTGTTTGGACATTTACGGGTGCCAGGCAAGTTGAACTACTGCCTTATCCAGAAATCCACGGCTTTAATCTGGCCTTTATGGGCATAATTCTGGCAGCTGTCTGGCAAATGTCTGGCTATACCATGGCGCTCTATCTGGCAGGTTTAAGGGGCGTATCTGAAGGTTTAAGAGAAGCGGCTCGAGTCGATGGGGCGAGCGAGTGGCAGGTTTACCGTCTGGTCATTTTGCCTTTAGTCCAGCCGATTACCCTTTCGGCTATGATTATTTTAGGGCATATTAGCTTAAAGATATTTGACCTAATTTTTGCGATGGCAGGGGCAGATAATGCTACAACTGATGTACCTGCCCTCCTTATGTACCTGACAACCTTTAGAGCCAATCAATTTGCCAAAGGCGCTGCCATCGCCATGGTGCTGCTAATTATGGTTGCTGCGGTAATCATTCCTTATCTATGGTCTAGTTTGCGATCAGAAGTGAAACAATGACCGCTACCAGAAGGCCTTATAAACGATGGCATTGGCTGGTTTACCTTTTACTGGTCATAGCTTCGGTCTTTTTCTTAATTCCAGCTTACCTTGTGATCATTACCAGTCTTAAAGAACCTGCCAGCATAAACTTGAGTACCACCTGGCAATTGCCTGAGCGCTGGTACTGGCAGAGCTTTGCCGAGGCCTGGACTGCTTTTGCACCTAAACTTCGTAACAGTTTCACACTTACCTTTTTTGCAACTATTATTTCGGCGCTTATGGGTTCCATGAATGGCTATGTGCTTTCCAAATGGCGTTTTAGAGGTGCCAATATTGTCTTTCCTATCATGCTCTTTGGCATGTTTATTCCTTACCAGAGCATTCTGATTCCCCTTTTTCAATTTATGCGCAGTATTGGGCTTTATGGTTCCATTGCCGGGCTTATTTTGACGCATGTGGTTTATGGCCTACCTATTACCACGCTAATTTTTAGAAACTACTATGCTGAAATCCCTGATGAAATGTTAGATGCAGGCAAGATTGACGGGGCAGGTTTTTTTGGACTTTATAGTCGGGTGCTTTTTCCACTTTCCTTACCAGGTTTTGTGGTGGTCATCATCTGGCAATTTACCCAAATCTGGAATGAGTTTTTGTTTGCCGTTACCTTGACGCGCACCGATTCGCAACCGATTACAGTGGCGCTAGCACAGCTGGCTGGGGGAGAGGCGGTCAAGTGGAATTTGCCTATGGCTGGTGCCATTTTGGCTGCTCTGCCTACTTTACTGGTCTATATTTTGCTAGGAAGATTTTTTATAAGAGGTTTATTGGCAGGCTCTGTTAAGGGCTAAAGCGGTTTTTGACATTTGAAAGATGTCTTTCACAGTTAGATCAATTTCCCCAATTTATCTCTTTAAATACAGCCCAGATGCTTAAGATTTGGCTTTGAGAAACCTGATTTTGTTCCTTGACCTTTCAGGAGTGTTGACAGATAATACGCAAATGACCCAACCAAGTGAAACCATTCGGGTAGAAAATCACGGCTCTATTCGCATTTTGCAACTTAACCGACCAGAAGTGCGTAACGCGCTGAGTCATGCCTTGCAAGCATCTTTGCAAAAGCA
>JAHEBB010000021.1 GCA_024642575.1 Trueperaceae bacterium
CCAGTGGTGCACAGTTAAACAGCAAGTCAACCGTGCAAGATGTCGTAACCCTAGATTTTGGCAAGGTAAACCCTGTTACTGGCCCTGTTTTTATAGAAGGTGCCAAACCTGGTGACGCGCTTAAAGTTTCTATTAAAGAATTTAAACCCAGTGGCTGGGGTTGGACAGCCAACATTCCTGGCTTTGGTCTACTCGCTGATGAGTTTAAAGACCCTTATTTAAAAATCTGGCAGCTTGATAACCCCAAAACAGGCAGCTTTTTAGACGGCATCAATGTACCCTTAAAAGCTTTTCCTGGAACGATTGGCGTGGCTCCTGCTGAAGCAGGCCACCACAGCGTAGTACCACCCCGTCACTGCGGTGGCAATATGGATATAAGAGATTTAGGTGTTGGGGTAAACCTCTACTTACCTGTACAAGTTGAAGGGGCGCTCTTTTCCGTTGGCGATACCCACGCAGCACAAGGTGACGGCGAAGTCTGCGGCACCGCCATAGAAAGCCCTATGGAAATAACGCTGGGCTTTGACTTAATCAAAGGTGCAAACCTTGCCAGCCCTCAGTTTGAAACCCCTGGCCCCGTCACCAGACACCTAGATGAAAAAGGCTACTACGTAACGACAGGCATTGGCCCTGACCTTTTTAAAGCTAGCCAAGACGCTGTGCGAGCTATGATTGATCACTTGGGTAAAACCTATAAACTCAGCCCCGAAGACAGTTATTTGCTATGCAGCGTGGCCTGTGATTTACGGATAAGTGAGATTGTAGATATGCCAAATTGGTTGGTGAGTTTTTACTTGCCGTTGAGTGTTTTTAGCTAAGCATTTCAAGATGTAATTTTCTGAGCATAAAAAGGAGAAATTTCAGCTATTTTATCTTCGCTTTCTTTTAAACTAGAGATTAACCAATATAACAAGGCTTTCGCTTTCGTTGCCTGAGGCGTCTTTGGCGACAGCGATGAGTTCCAGGTCTGTCTGGTTTGGCATGTTGCTGCTGGCATTCCAGTTGACGACGAAGGGGCTGGTGCCTACGGCGCTGTTTATAAAGACACCTCTGCCACTACTACCCTTTCCTCGGACGTAGACTACGCCTTTGATGCCTAAGTCATCTACTGCGTTTATCAGGACGGCTACAGTGCCTGAGACGGGGGAGTTGGGGGCGGGGAAGGTTATTGATACAGTGGGAGGGGAGGAGTCTGGAGTGCTACAACCTGATAGCAGAGCTACTAGAAATAATAATAACCAGAGACCCTTTGATATAATCCTATTTGTCATAAGAATTTGCTTCCTTTAGTTGACATGAGATGTTGAGTTGGACGGCGTAGATAGGAAAAATCGTTTTTGAAATAATGCTAAGGTTGCTCCAATATTTTCCCATCAGTTAAGAGACTTGCCAACGGGGTATTCACTAATCCTTCAATTCTGTTACGTCCGATTTTTTCAATAAGTTTAGGATGAAGCATAGCAACTAGCTCTTCGCTGGTTTCAGAAAATGAGCTACTCCCAAGTTCAGCAAGAATGCGAATCATTTTGATGTAGAGCGTTGTAAAAGCTTCTAAGAATTCATTTAGCGGCAAAGATACTTTCAAATTTATGGGCCTATGCTCAACTTTAGATTCAAGCTCATAGAGAACGAAATCTCCTTGCATTGTTAGCTTAATCCAACAGGATTGCATAGGCATAAAGTTAGATATTGTTTCTATTTCAAAAAATTTGTCCATCTGATGGAAAAGAAAGTCAATTACGAGATTAATTTCATCCCATAAATCTATCCCTAGCAATTCTTGATCGTAATACTGAATTGATACAGCGCCATCTGTAGTATGTAGATCTATCTTCCCTTTACTCGCCAACACTTTGAGGTTTTGTAATTCTTGATAGATTTCACTCTCTGAAAAGAAGTTGTCCTCCACTTTCAAAAAGAAGTGCATTTTTAACGACTGCATATCAAAATCCTTCTCTTGAGACATATTTTTGTGGTTCCAGAATTATTGTGGGGGCAAAGGAAAGAACTGAACTACCTTACCGTACTCTGTTGCAGCATTAATAGGTAATGCCGTCAATACTAACCAAATGTGCTAGTTGAAAAAGGTCAAAAGGACAATAAAACTGTGGATTGATGAAAAACACAGAAGACCTAATGACTACAGAAGATATTATCACGTCAATTTTTATTCAGGTAGACGATGGTCTGCCTGAAATAAAGAAGCACTCACAAACAAAGCTTTATCCAAGTGAAGTTGTCACACTAGGAATATTAATGGCTTTAAAAGGTGTTAACTTCAGCGCTTTTTATCGCTGGTTAAGACGAGATTACAAGGTTTTGTTTCCAGGTCTACCTGAACGTAGTCGTTTACAAAGACTGCTAAAGACTCGTCAAGCTTGGGCTGCCCATTTATTAGCTGAACCAAGCTTCTTTAGCGTCATCGATACTTATCCAATCGAACTTATCTTCCCTATACGAGAGGGACGTAGCGACAAACAGATTGGTAAAAAGTCCAAGGATAAAGGACGTTGGAGTGTTGGTGTGAAACTCTGTTGGCTGATTAATGAAGCTGGCAAAGTGCTTGCCTGGAGTTTTGATGCGATGAATGCGCATGATCAAAGTTTTAACCCTATGACAGAACCTTTTAGGGGTCAAACGATTGTCCTAGCTGACTATGGTTTTCGTGACCAAGAGGGTATACCTGAACATATGAAACTTTGTCCCAAGGGCACTTGGAATGAACGTATGACGATTGAAACTGCTTTTTCTATGCTTACCACAGTCTGCAACTTCAAAAAATCTAGACATCGTGCTTATGATTACATCAAGGCTCGTTTAGCTTTTGCTAGTGCTACCTTTAATGTTCTTTTAGAACTCTTTCATCTATCCCATCCTGATGCACTGCCTTTTCAGATGAGCATTGCTGAGTTCTCATTATGAACTAGCACATTTGGTTATTAGCGGTGTATCTAAATCGCCCATTGCTACCCACTCTGGCATCAAAACCTTGCTGCACTGTTTTCTTCGCTAAATCTGCAATATCGTCAATGGATAGACTCTGATCAAAAAATGTTTGTGTTGTCTTTACTGAGCCATTCCAGAAATCAGGATGGTGCCTTTCTAAAAAATGACGCATCCGTTCGGTAGTAATACTGAACTGGTTATTTCCCCCTGCCACAAAATCTTGACGGCTAAAATTACGTTATGCAGGAAAACAATCATTATTATGAGTTAATAACTGCCCCTCACCCACAAAAAAGGTATGAGCACCTTCAACATGCAGGTTGTAAACCATCTGTGGTTCATGAACAAATTCGGTTTTCGTAACGGATACAAAACCACCATCTCTGGTTTCAATTTGGTCATTTGCCTGAATGTCTTTGGCCTCAGTCCATACACCGTTAACCAAAAAGGGATGTTCTGGGGTGGTTTGTATGACTTCATCCTGGGTGTAAAGATAAAGCAGTTCATCTGTCCAACGTTCGGACTTACCTATGACTCTGGCTAAGACTCTACCCTTAGCATCAGGTGTATAGCTTGTTGGGCTATAGCTTTCTTGTTTAACCTCTTTGACATTACCTGTGATATCACCCGTCAGATAAACCTTATCCCCTGGTAGGAGTTGTTTGGCTACTTTGACTTCTCCGCCTACGGTAAACGCTGGTTCATCAGCAGCAACAATCAAAGTAATGTCATAATGCTTATCTTCATTGGCTGCTGAAATGTCAAAGCTGAGGTAGGTTTCTTGTCTTGGTATAGAAGTAAGAGACGTATGTTCTAACTGAGCATTGTTTCCTTTTTCCAGAGCATAAGGACAACCATAGGTATCGGTACTGGCAAGTGTTGGTATAGCTGATACCGAAGTTTGCCAGGGGAGGTTTAGTTTGCCCTCGTTATCTGAGTAGATGCCAAAGGCAAAGACGCTGGCGCTTAGTAAACCAAGGATAGGAATAGCGATGTATTTGAACCCGTTAAAAGGCTTGGGGGAAGGGGTTGGATGGTTCATGATGGTTCCTTTTAGGGGCTAGGGGGTTGGTGGACAAGGTTATTTTGAAGAGGTTAAAGGGGTGCGGTGAGCGCACCCTCACAAGCTTGAGTCAAAACAAATCTCAATAACTGAACCTGTTTGGAAAGCATTAGGATATTTTTTGGCTGCGATTAATAGTTTACCAATATTGTGTCGTAGAATGCCATTCAAATCCTTGATATAGTCTTCAAATATTGCATTGTGGCTTTCTGGGTTACGTCCTGTAACGCTTAAAATTGTTTGATTGTCCCCCACCAGTATTCCATATTCATCATGAGTTATAACCAAAACAATTTGTTCGTCACTCGGCATAAATACGGCATCATTAATGAATGCATACTGACGTACTAGTCTGATAATTTCGTCTTTGGTCATGGTATTTAAACTTATATGAACTTCAGTAGAATCATTACTAGTTGGGCATAGGTAAAACTCGGCGAATATGTCTAATCCAAATTTATTACAATAAGTAAGCAGGTTATCGAACTCCTCAGTAAGGTAATCAGGATCAGCTGGCAAAAGAGCAATTTTCCAGTTATCCTTTACTATTGTCGTAAAAGATTCACAATTATTTATTTTGAACTTCTCTCGAATGGACATTACAATTTCCCTTTAAGGTTCATATGTGATTTTGAGAATGGGCAAGCCATTTACCTGATGCTCAATTACTGGCAAGTTACCACGTTGAGCACTGCTCTCCAGACGTACTATAATTGTCTCAATTTCATTTATTTTCATATATAGCACCTTTCCATTTCTAGCTGTAACAATATCTGATGGATCGATTTTCCACTCATTCGCAAGCATATAAAAATCGTCAAGCGCATCATTAAAAGTACCAGTTTTCTCAAGCTGAGGCATCTTTTTGTTTATCTGTTTTGCATATGGCCTTAAACCTGAAATATACCCTGGCAAACCGCTTGGGCATGGTCCACCATTATGCACCAACCACCCCTGCTCACCCACATAAAAATTATCCAGGTTAGCAATGTCCAGGTTGTACATGGTGCGTTCTTGCTGGGTGGTCTTAACAATCCTGACCGTACCTGCTGTACCATCTGCCTGTCTTACTTTATCGCCAACTTTTAAATCACCTGCACCAACCCAGGGTTCACTTAGGTCTTCGTGGCCTTTGGGGGCGGGTCTGGTAGAGTCATCTACATTTTTCTCTAAGTAGAAGGGGTGGCCTGGGGTGGTGACGATGAGTTCATGGCGTAAGGATTCGTCGTCTCAGAGGCTTAGGTAGGTGACTTCGGGGTCATTGTTTTCAAGGATTTGCAGGATGGGTTGATATTCGTTTTCGCCTGTTGTTTCGTTGTAGGCAATGACTCCTTGACATCCTGACTTAAACCGAGAAAGTCTTTTACTCTCAAAAGCCGAATTGTGCACTAGTTTTAGATAAATTAAAACTCATCAGCATTGGTTATAAGCTAAAATGGCACTATGCCTACAGTTTTACGCATTGGTTCTTACAGATTTTTCTTTTACTCTAATGAAAATGACGAACCTGCTCACATTCATGTTCAACATGACGGCGCACTAGCAAAGTTTTGGCTTAAACCCGTAGCATATGCTAGCAGTACAGGTTTTTCTGCTCGCGAATTATCAAAATTACTTGAGTTAATAGAACAACATCAAACAACTTTTGAGGAGGCATGGCATGCATTCTTTGGCAATTAATCCGGTTCTAGCCCTTAACGTTGAATGTACGGACGACGAAATTCTTGTTGCCTTAACCGATGGTCGAAAACTCACCGTTCCCATTGTCTGGTTTCCACGCTTAGCCAAAGCAAGCTCTAAAGAACGAGCCAATTATGAGCTTTTGGGCAATGGTCAAGGTATTCATTGGCCTCAACTTGATGAAGATATTTCGGTGTTCGGGCTTTTGGCTGGCAAACGTTCTGTTGAATTTGAGTCTGGGCAGTAAAGAGGCAAAGACTTTTCAAATCTTAAACCAACCTCTGCACAAACACCACCACCACCGAAATCGTCAGCAGCGAAACCAGCGTAGATAAAATGACGGTTTTCGCGACACTATTGGCATCTGCCTTAAACTCGAGCGCTAACATAAAGGTATTGATCGCTGGTGGCATAGCCCCTATTAGCGTTAGGACTGCCAGATCAAGCCCTCTTAAACCAAAAACAAAACCCAGCAGGTAAGCCACTATCGGCCCCAGACAAAGACTGACTACGGCTGCCCAGTAGTTGAGCGCTTTTAAAGCCTTATGTTATTTATTATTTATACGAAAGGATTTGCAACTTAATCCTTAGACTTTTTGTGGTTTACTAAGGGCTATTATGAAAGGTATTATTCTGGCAGGTGGAACAGGCACAAGGCTCTATCCTAATACTAGAGCAGTGAGTAAACAGCTTTTACCCATTTATGATAAGCCCCTTATTTATTATCCTTTATCTACGCTTATGTTGGCAGGTATAAGAGATATCCTCATTATTACCACCCCTCATGACGCCAAACATTTTTATCGCCTTCTTGATAATGGATCGCAATGGGGGCTTAATATCAGTTACGCGCAGCAACCCAGACCAGAAGGCTTAGCCCAGGCTTTTCTTATAGGCGAGAATTTCATTAGAGGTGAGCCGTGTGCTTTGATTTTAGGTGATAATATTTTCTATGGGCATGATTTTGCATTGTATTTAAAAGAAGCTCTAAAATCACAAAAAGGCGCAACCGTTTTTGCTTACTATGTTAATGACCCAGAACGTTATGGCGTTGTTGAATTTGATAACCAGGGCAAAGCGATAAGTCTAGAAGAAAAGCCCAAGCAGCCGAAATCTCATTATGCTGTCACCGGCTTATATTTTTATGATGAAACGGTTATAGACATTGCCAAGCAGATAAGGCCGTCAGCTCGAGGCGAGCTTGAAATTACCGATGTTAATCTGGCTTATTTAGAACAAGGCAAACTTGACGTACAAATATTAGGTAGAGGATTTGCTTGGCTTGATACAGGAACTCATGAAACGATGCTTGAGGCAGCACAATTTATTGAAACAATTGAAAGGCGTCAAGGTTTAAAAATAGCTTGTCCTGAAGAGCTCGCTTGGCGACTGGGTTATATTTCCGATACTGACCTTGAAGAACTTGCAAGACCCTTAGGGAATAGTACTTATGGTAAATACTTAAGGCAAATTCTCTTACAAAGCAAACGTTCTTTTTATTGAGATTTCAAGCTTAACTATTCTGACTTCCTATATCAGCCTTCCACTCTGTCTATTTCCAAACATTACCTTGATTTCCTCTTTAATAACCTTGCTTTTGCTTCCTAGCCTTGCAAAGTCGATCATTAGATTTCAAGACATTAACAGGAACGATATGTTGAAGCTTTCAGCTGTTGAAAAAATGTTTTCTAATAGACTTGATATAGGGACATAAGTTTTATCTTTACGCTTCATAACTCGCCTCGGCCTCTTTAGCAGCTTCTTGAACCGCAAAGGGAAACTGTGAAATGCCCTTTTCTAAAACTTTTAGTGCGGTAAACTCAATCATTTTGCTTAAGGCTGTTTCAACAAGCATCATATCAACCCCCACCGCAACTCCCACTGAATTTTGTAGATCATCGCTATTTTTAGAAAGCTTTCTAAGAAAAGCTTTATTCAAGATGTAAAAACCAGTATCAATTTAAAGAAGCATCAGGCCTGAGGGAAGAAGGCTTTAGTATTTCCTATATCGGCGACAAGCTGAAATGGGTAGAAGCACCTTAAACCGTTAATTTGCATAGGGCAGTTTCCCCGATAAACAAAGCTCGCGCGTGCTCGAGCCAGGAATGTGCTCTAAACCCTGAAGCTTTGCTAACCCCTATGCGCAAGTCTGCTTTATGTCCATGAGTTGAAAGTAGCGATTTTGCAGCCAGAGCTTTAACCAAATAAGTTGCTCCTGGCACATAACGCGCGGCAAGCTGGATAGCATAAATAAGTTCAGGAACTGAGGCGCTTAGGCGCTTACTTACCGGCTTCTGCTGATAAGCTTTCAAGCTTATAACAGGTTTGATATAAAGAATGATACGAACCTGAACAAGCTTTACCAAATCTTCTAAGACATATCGCTTAGATGAAGCACTCAGCTTAAAAACGCATTAAATTTACTGAAGGCTGATAAGTCCAGCATGCGTCAAATCTTCGATAAAGGCTTGAATGTCGCTAAGACTTTTCTCAGGACTGACATTGTAATTGGCTACAATCTTTTCTTGAATCTCAATTAGGCTTTGCTTTGCTTCAAGACCTTGCCAAATAAGGCTGGCAACCCCCTCGAGCGAATAATATTTACCTGTAGCCAGGTTAAGAATAACGGTATCTTGCTCGAGCTTTGTGCTGATTTGCTCAGTGCTCAAATTAAAACGACTTTCCTGATTTAGGGTCTGCATCCAAACATCCTTTCAAGGTTAGGTTTATTTATAGTGGACTAAATCAGGAAACATTTTGGGTCAGATGTCACATAGAAAAACCCTCGAGCCAAAACATCTTGGCTCGAGGGTCGATAAAAACTTGTTTGAACCGTTTGGGCTAAGCGTTATTCCAAGCGGCAATAATCGCCCGTTTAGCTAAAGTTTTTGCCAACTGTCCACGGTAGGCGGCGTCAGCAAACGGATCTTCGAGAGCGTCTATACCATCTATTGCATGCGCAGCGGCACTGGCGGCCAAGGCTTCGCTAAAGGCTTGACCTGTTAATGCAGCTTCTACGCCATTAGCACGGTAGGCGCCATCAGAAACACCTGTTACACTTACACTTACACCGCCAATGTTGCCACCATTCTTGGTCAGACAAACTGCAACGCCAGCAACAGCGTAACCACTGGCTGGGTGCTTGAATTTTTGGTAGCTACTACCACCAGAAAACTTAGGCACACGAATTTCCTTAAGAATTTCACCCGCGCCTACAGCGGTTTCAAAGAATCCTTGAAAAAAGTCACTAGCAGCAACCGTACGTTCGCCGCCACTGCTCTGAATGACCATCGTAGCGTTACTGGCTAAAATGGCGGCTGGTGGATCACCTGCTGGGTCAGCGTGGGCAATACTACCCCCCAAGGTTCCCATGTTGCGCACTTGCATATCGCCAACTTCAGAGACGGTCTGCGCCAGAATAGCTGCAGCTTGCTTGACTAAGCTCGAGCTTTCAATTTGATGATAGGTAGTTAGCGAACCAATCGCAATATGGTCACCTTTATCATGAATATAGCTAAGCAAACTACGAAGATTTTTCATATCGATGAGGTGCGCTGGTGTCGCCAAACGCATCTTCATCGTAGGTAGTAAGCTATGCCCACCGGCAATTAGCTTGCTATCTTCGTTCTCATTCATAAGAGTGATGGCTTCTTCGACACTCCAAGGCGCGTGGTAGGTAAATTTAGCTGGATACATCTATTTTGACTCCTTAATAGCTAGAAATTAAGATAACTTTATCCGTCTCAGCAGTAGGTATCACTGGATGAACCAGATGATACCTACTGCTGAAGGCTCTCTAATCTGCAGCCTGCGCAGGCACAGCGTCTTGAATAGCTTTCCAGATGCGTGGTGGACTTAGGGGCATGTCCAAGTGTCTTATGCCAAAAGGCTCGAGCGCATCATTAACCGCATTGGCAACCGCAGCAGTACTGGCAATGCAGCCGGCTTCACCAATTCCTTTGACCCCTAGGGGGTTATGGGGGGATGGGGTTATGGTGTGATCAATCTCAAAGCTGGGTAAGCTATCTGCTCTTGGCAAAGCGTATTCCATAAAGCTCGAGCTTAAGAGTTGCGCATTGTCATCGTAGAGGGCATTTTCAAAAAGAGCTTGAGCCGCCCCTTGAGCAATACCACCATGCACCTGTCCTTGAACAATGAGGGGATTAATTTGTGGGCCACAGTCATCTACTGCGATGTAGCGCAAAATTTCAACCTTACCCGTGTCTGGGAAAACTTCGACCACGGCAATATGCGTACCAAAGGGGTAGACAAAGTTCGCTGGGTCATAGAAGGCACTGGCTTCTAGTCCAGGCTCGAGGTCAGCAGGGTAGTTATGAGCTAAGTGAGCTTGCAACGCAATATCGCCAAAACTTACTGCCTTATCAGGTGAGCCTTTTACTTGATACTTACCTTCTAAAAACTCGAGGTCTTCTTCGCGCGCTTCCAAGAGGTGAGCCGCAATCTTTTGACCTTTATTCACAACTTTTTCAACGGCTTTAACAATAGCGCTGGTACCTACTGGACCACTACGGCTACCGTATGTTCCCCAGCCATAGGGCATTTTGGCAGTATCCCCGTGGACGATTTCAACATCTTCCATGGTTACCCCAAGGCGGTCAGCCACAATCTGAGCAAAAGCCGTTTCGTGACCCTGACCATGCGAGTGTGAACCCGTAAAGACTTCAACTTTGCCTGTAGGCGCAACACGTACTAAGCTACTTTCCCACTGACCTGCTTGCGCACCCAAACTACCTACAACAGCCGAAGGGGCTAAGCCGCAGGCTTCAAGATAAGTTGAAAACCCAATACCAATATAGCGACCGTTTTTACGGCCCTCGGCTTGATCGGCTCTAAGTTTGGTGTAATTGGCCATTGCAAGCGCTTTTTCTAAAGCAGGCACATAATTACCACTGTCATAAGCCAGTGCTACAGGAGTTTGGTAAGGGAACTGGTCTGGGCCAATAAAGTTTTTCTTACGGAATTCGGCAGGGTCCATCTTAAGTTCTTGTGCCATATAGCTCACGATGCGCTCTAAGAGATAGGTTGCCTCAGGTCGACCTGCACCGCGGTAAGCGTCAACGGGGGTGGTGTGGGTAAAAACACCTGTAACTTCACAGTGAATATTTGGGGTTCTATAAGTTCCAGCTAAAAGCGTGCCATAAAGATAGGTAGGAACTGCAGGTGCAAATAGGGTTAAATAAGCCCCCATATTGGCCGCTGTTTTGACCCGTAAACCTGTAATGTTGGCATTGGCATCTACTGCAAGCTCAGCTGTGGTTACATGGTCACGACCATGCGAATCGGTTAAAAAGCTTTCGCTGCGCTTAGCATTCCACTTGACAGGGCGCTTATGCTTTTTGCTGGCATAAAGTACGATGATTTCTTCAGGATATTGGAAGATTTTGCTACCAAAACCCCCGCCCACATCTGGACTTATCACACGTAATTTATTTTCAGGAATGCCCATAACAAAGGCTGCAATAATCAAGCGGTGCACGTGGGGATTCTGACTCGTTGTATAAAGCGTATATTCCTGAGTGCCTCGGTTGTAGTCAGCCAGCGAAGCTCTAGGCTCAATGGCATTTGGAATCAGGCGATTATTACGCAGGTCAAGCTTAACGGTTTTAGCAGCGCTGGCAAAGGCAGCGTCAGTCGCAGCTTTATCCCCAATTTGCCAGTTAAACGTAACATTGCCTGGAGCGTCGCTGTGCACTTGCGGTGCGCCGCCTTCTAAAGCTTTGGCAGGATTAGCAACGGCACTGTGCACATCATAGACAACTTCAACCAGATCGGCAGCGTCTTCGGCAGTGTAGCTATCTTCAGCAATCACTGCAGCAACAATTTCACCCTGATGTCTGGCTTTATCAACGGTAATAGCGTAGTGAGGCGGCGTTTTTAGTCCATCTAAGAGCCAGCCTACAGGTATGGAACCAATACCCGCATCTAGCATTTCTTGACCCAAAATGACATCAATGACGCCAGGATGTGCCTTGGCTTTATCTACATTGATGCTTTTAATCGTAGCGTGAGCATGAGGGCTGCGCACCATTGCGACATAGCTTTGACGCTGCAAAGTTATGTCATCGACATAATTGCCAGCACCCGTAATAAAACGCGGATCTTCTTTACGTTTTATGGGTTTTCCAAAAAATTTTTCGCCCATTTAGAACCCCTTTCAAGAGGATTAAAAGTTAAAAGTTAAAATCTTAGTTAGTCAGCAGCAATAGCTTCGCCGCGCATCTTGGCAGCAGCAAACTGAACAGCTTTAACGATGTTGTGGTAACCCGTGCAACGGCAATAGTTACCTTCTAAACCGTGGCGAATTTCATCTTCGGTGGGATTTGGGTTGCGCTCTAAGAGCTGAACTGTCGCCATTAAAAATCCAGGGGTGCAAAAGCCACATTGCAAACCGTGTTTTTCCCAGAAACCTTCTTGAATAGGGTGAAGTTCGTTGCCCTTAGCTAATCCTTCTACAGTCGTAACCTCTGTACCATCGGCTGAGGCCGCTAAAACAGTGCATGACTTCACGGCATTGCCATTTAGTAAAACGGTGCAAGCACCACAAAGTGAGGTTTCACAGCCGATATGGGTTCCGGTCAAACCTGCTTGCTCACGTAAAAAGTGAACGAGTAAGGTTCTTTCCTCAATGTCCCTGGTATAGTTTTGTCCATTAACCTTAATACTTACTTTCATACTTACTCCTTAAAATTAACTTTCGTAGCTTTGCGCCTGTTCGGAAATACTGTCAAAAAATTGTCCCGCTAGCTTTTTGGCAACCCCACCAACGAGCCTGGTTCCTACAGCAGCAATGCGGCCTGAGATTTGGGGTTCTCCCTCCCAATGAATGACCGTTTTATCACCTTGATCTTCCAGCTTCAACCTCCCAAGTGCTTTGACGCCACCAGGCCCACCCTGACCTTCAACAGCCAAGGTCATAGATTCTGGGGCATTTTTTTCTGTAATTTCTACCGAGCCTGCAAAGGTGCCTTTGACAGGGCCTATGCCTAAACTAAGACTTGCCTTATAGTAATCGTCGCGCTCTTTGGCCATACCTTCTACACCTGGGGTCGCTTTCGCTAAAACCTCTGGGTCTTGCAACATGGCAAAAACTTTCTCGCGAGGGGCATTAATCGTATGTGAACCGTTAAGCTTCACCTTTTGTTCCTCCTAACAAGTCAGAATAGGTGGTTTAAACATAGCTGGTTTAAACATAGCCGGTTTAAAACCCATTGATGATTTATGGACACAGTCTACCGTAGCACGAAAAGCAGGGTCAATCGTGCCCCAATACATTGGCTGAAAACGTAAGCTCATTTGCAAAGTTGTAGTGTCATACTGCGCTTAGCTTTAGCCTAGCCTAGAACGCTGCTATCGTCAAGCTTTAAAGTCGAGTAGCTCGAGCCTTGCCCTAAGCATAGCGAGTCTTGGATCATTGGCAGGCAATGCGCCCACCAGTTTAAGAAGCACTTCAAAATCATCAGGTTGATATTTACTGTAGTGCCAAAGCAGTTCTGGAGAGCCTGTTTTTAAAAGGGCAGCTTGCAAGGCATTATCCAGGTAAACGCGCCATTCTTTTAGGCTAGGTGACTCGGAAAACTTAAGCAGACTACCCTTATATAGGTAGCAAGCAGCACGGATATCCCCGTCTTGAAGCAAGCTTTGTATCTCTAAAAAATCAGCCTGGTAGCCCAAATTTAAGCTATAAGGTCTCGAGCCTATTTCGCCTTTAAGAACTTGTCTTAGTGTAGAAACTTCGGCTTTTAATGTGCTTAAACTGATAGCCTTATCGCCATATAAATGGGCATGTAAGCTTTCTAGACTTAAACCCTCAGGATGTAAAGCGAGTAAAGCCATGATTTCGTATTGTCTGGGGCTCAGCTTTACCTTTTCCCCTTCAAAACGCAGCTCTGGCTCACCACAAAAATTTAATTCTAAACGCTGCGGTTTTTGGCGAAACCCTTGTTCTTGCTGCTCTATGCGGTAATGCAGCAAACGCGCCTCGATATAGCGGGCGAGTGCTGTAGCAGTCATAAGTCCAAGCGTATTAGCATTTTGCCAGGACGAGCTAAAATCAAGCACGCCTAGAGGCAACCCACTTTGTGGATCGCGTATCGGCGAAGAGTAGCAAACCCAGTCATGAAAGGCTTGCATATAGTGTTCAGCTGAAAAAACGCGACTTGGCTGAATGTTTCGCAAAGCCAAATCTAAAGCATTGGTACCTGCCCCTTGTTCGCTTAAGATGCCGCCCGGCACAAAATGAAGCTGCTCAGCGCGACGCTGCATAAAACGACTGCTGTGCGTCCAGAGAAGCTTGCCTTTGCCATCACAGATGGCAACAATATAATTGCTGTCATCGGCAGTTCGCTTAATCTCTTCTAAAAGCGGGCTTGCTGCCTTATAGAGCAAAGAGTCTCGCCACTCTTTTTCCGTTTCTTCTGGATCATAAACCGGAATATTGGGTCTTAAAGGGTTTAGATGCTGGCTCGAGCGCTCCCAGGAATCAATAAGAGGCTCATTTATGTTTGGTTTTTGCTGGGCAAAGACATATTTGCTCCAGTTTTGCTCCAGAACTTTACGTTGTGCCAGCAAGTCATTTTTCATTCCATACGCAGTCTAAAAAGGCTTAAATTTAGCAAGACAAATACCAGAATTTTGGTTTTCTTAAAGCGCATTATAGCGCAAAAGACCCTCTATCCAAGTTAACGCCTCAAACACCAAAGTAACTCCCAACCTTTTTCCAACCTAGGTCTTGCTAAACTGCCAAAGTAGACAGCTTTTTCTAGGCACGAATATAGCAACAGGCTCGAGCCTAGAAACCTCTTAAGGTCAGGTAAATCCTGCCTAAGTACAAACTATAGCTGAGGCGTTTTGCTTTACAGAATTCTCGGTGAAAGGAGGCGTACTGCGCTTTTTACTGTAAAGACTACTTAGCCTTCTGTAAACTTTATATTTCTGAAGTAAATCTCTAGTGATGGCTTAGCCAATTTCATAGGGGTTTAAGGGTTTTTTTATGACCTAATCTCTGTTGTTTGATTTCAGGCTTAAGACTTAGCAAAGCATTTTATAGACAGACCTGAGTGTCTATAAAAGACCAAAAATTCTCATCTGTCATCCTAAAGCTTCAGCCTAATAAAGCAACGCAGAACTCTCCTTGGCAGTCTTAGCTTGACAATGGCAGGAAGCACATGCTATTTCTTGATGAAATCGCTTTCATAAAAGGTTTCTAGATGTCTAGCATCAAAGATGTGTCGCGTTATGCCAAGGTATCTCCCTCAACTGTTTCGAGGGTGTTAAACGGCACTGCGCCTGTGAATTCAGAAACCAAAAAACGGGTGCTAAAAGCCGTCAAAAAGCTCAATTACCAACCCAATGCCTTTGCTCGAGGTCTGGTCACCAACCGTTCGGGCAGCATCGGCGTGATTATTAATGAAATCTCGAGCCCCTTTCATAGCGCCATTGTTCAAGGCATTGAAACAGTGGTTGAGCCCACAGGTATGCATCTTATTGTCTCGAGCGGGCACAATAAACTCCAACCCGAGCGCAATGCCCTTAATTTTATTGTGCAGCGCCGACCAGAGGCCCTCATTTTGCGGCTAGAAACCCTTTCAGACAAAGAATTTCTGGATTGGCTTAGGTCTGAACCTGCCCAGACCCTTCCGATTATTCTATTGGGGCGCTACATCCCTGAATTAAGTAAGTCATGCGTATGTCTTGATAATGAATTAGGTGGTTACTTAGCAACAAAACATCTCATTGATATGGGGCATAAAAAAATAGCTCATATCAGTGGTCCCTTAAGCATGAAAGATAGTTGCGACCGCTTGCAAGGGTATCGGCGCTGTCTTGAAACCTCTGGGCTCAGCTATGATGAAACCCTGGTTATCGAAGCCAAATTTACCGAAGAAAGTGGTCAGCAGGCCATGCAGCGTTTCTTTGACCAGGGTAAAGATTTTAGTGCTGTTTTTATTGCCAACGATCAGATGGCTATGGGGGCGCTATATACCTTAAGGCAGCTAAATAAACGTGTCCCAGAAGATATTTCAATTGTTGGTTATGACGACCTCCTTTTTGCTCGCTATCTCTATCCGGCTTTAACGACCATTCGCCAACCTCTTGCTGCCATGGGAGAGGCAGCTGCTCGCCTCGCCCTAAGAGCGCTCGAGCATAAAACCATAGACATAAAACAAAAGTTTGAACCCGAGCTTATCCAAAGACAATCTGTATTGCGTTTTGCCTAAGCACCCCAAAGCTCAAGGCATTAACGCAGATATAAGCTATAAGACGATAAAGCGTTAGATTCCTTAAAGGAGATTTATGCTAAAACCAACCGACTTTCCCAAGGGTTTTATCTGGGGAGTGGCAACATCTGCTTTTCAAATTGAGGGTGCCAGCTTTACAGATGGCCGCTCGGCCTCTATCTGGGACAGCTTTTGCCGTACACCAGGAAAAGTTTCTAAGGGTGAAACAGGTGATATTGCCTGTGATCACTATCATCTCTGGCAAGAAGACTTAGATCTCATTCAAAGTCTAGGGGTAGATGCCTACCGCTTTAGTATTTCTTGGCCACGTGTCTTGCCAGATGGCAACGGTAAGGTAAATGAAAAGGGCTTAGATTTCTATGAGCGTCTGGTTGACGGTATTTTAGAGCGCGGTCTAAAACCTTACGCCACCCTTTATCATTGGGATTTACCCCAGTTTTTAGAGGATGAAGGGGGTTGGCCCAAACGCGATACCGCCTATCACTTTGCCGACTACGCTGAGGTTGTGGTCAAACGCTTGGGTGATAGGGTCATTTCTTATGCAACCCTGAATGAACCCTGGTGTAGTAGCTATCTGGGCTACGGCATCGGCGTTCATGCTCCTGGTCAAAAAGATGAGCGCAAGTATTTACAAGCAGCGCACCATCTCCTGTTGGCACACGGTCTTGCACTTCCGCGCCTTCGGGCTAACGCACCCAAAGCCCAACACGGCATTGTCTTAAATTATGAGCCTGCCTACGCCGACACTGACTCGAGCCAGTACCTAGCCCAGCGCTACGAAGACTTTTATTTCAACTGGTTTATGGCGCCCCTTTTTAAAGGCAATTACCCCAAAGACCTCTGGGAGATTTTTGGCAATAATGTTCCTGAAGTCAGAGCGGGGGATTTGGAACTCATCTCGAGCCCTATTGACTTTTTGGGTATGAATTACTATACCCACGCCCTGGTTAAGCAAGATAAAACCCAGTGGCTAGATATAGGCCGCTGGCAAAACCCTGAGGCTCAATTTACCGACATGGGTTGGGAAATTAGCCCCAATTCACTCTATGACCTCTTAGTTAAGCTGCGTAAAAACTACAACTTACCCGACCTTTACATAACAGAAAATGGTGCGGCCTTTAAGGATGTACTTGAAAACGGTAGCGTTCAAGATACGGAACGGATTGCCTATCTGGAAGGGCACTTGGAGGCTGTCACAAAAGCTATTCAAGAAGGCATGAGTGTCAAAGGATACTTTGCCTGGAGCTTACTAGATAACTTTGAGTGGGCCTTAGGTTATGACAAGCGCTTTGGCATCGTTTATGTTGACTTTGATACACAGGAGCGGTTTTTAAAGGAAAGTGCCAAGTGGTATCAGGCGTTTATTGCAAAATGAAACCTTAAAAAAGCTCGAGCTTTTTACCCTCAAATAAGCTGAGTGCAAAACGTTTTTGTAAACTATAGACATTTAGGGCATTTAAGCTCTAGCTATAAAAGCGACATCCCCATAGTAATTGAACCTTCATCTCGTTTGAGTTCATGAAAACCCATCTGCTGATAAAAGGAAAATGCATTTCCGTTCCGAATACCCAAACCCAAATGCACACCCTTTGAACCTTTATCCTTTAAAGCGCTCAACAAGGTCTGCATCATTTTTTTGCCCTGACCTTGTTTTTGTGCTCTAGGTAAAAGATCAATATGCAAATGAGAAGGATAGTCCTGCAGGCATTCACTATCTACTTTGTCATCAAACTCAAAAAGCATTCGGATGATTTTTTCATCTCTGCTTAAACTTTGCCATTCAGCTCTCGGATTTTGATACTGCAACAAAATAATAGGAAGCCATTCTTTAAGCATTCGGCTATAAAAAAGGCTCGAGTCAAGCGCTCCTAAAACATAGCCACAAGCACCCTCTGCATCTTCTAAAATAAAGGCGAGTTCTGGCTCGAGCACAGCGTAAGGCGAAGCGTACAAATGCCCTAGCAATTTTGGGTCTTTATATAGCTTGCTAGCGTCTTGACCTGAGTCACCCGTTTTTAAACAAATCTCGTAAAGGGCCTCAAGGTCATTTTCTTGGTAGGGTCGAATTTTAAAAGGCATAGCTATAGTCTATGCAAGTTTCCTTAAAAGACAGGTTTTTGTTTGCATTCTTATAGGGGTTATTTCTTGAAACCTTCTATATCACTCTAAACGATAGAAGCTACCTTATCAGCTTAAAATTTATTATCTAGAACCCTAGTTCTCGAAATAATGTAGCTGACCAGATGATACCTGCCATAACTTAATTCAAGAGAAATATCCTGAATAAAGAAAGCAACTCTCTTATTCGGGTTTAACCGCTAAGCTGTACCCATGAAGCGCTGGCAGCGTTACTTTGTCTTTGGGCTCTGGATAGTGATTTTTGCTATTTTCTGGGTCTATGTAACTAAGTCTGATCAGACAGCCACCGAGCTTTTGCAGAGCTGGTTACAAGGTTTTAGCTCGAGCTCCCTTGGGCCCTTATTCCTTTTAGGGGTTTTTATTATTCGACCCCTTTTTTTATTACCTATTTCTATATTGAATGTCTTTGCTGGCTTTGCCTTTGGCCCCATTTGGGGCAGCCTTTATGCTGTTATTGCCACGCTCATTTCTGCCAGCATTCCTTATGGTATGGGACGATTTTTTGGTACAGGCTTTAAACCTGAGCAACTTGATACTAGCCTTGTCAAACGCATGCGTGAGCGCAGCTTTGATACCATTTTATTAAGTCGCCTCATTTTCATCCCGGGTGATTTGGTCAATTACGCTGCTGGTTTTTTACGTATTTCTTTTATAGCCTTTGTACTGGCAACCGCCTTAGGCGGCATACCCAGTTTGCTTATGACAACGCTGGCAGGAGCGTCCATTGAAGGTCAGTTTGCCTTTAACGGTTTACATCTTAATCTCTGGTATTTATTTGCCTCAGCAGGCTTACTGGTTTTTAGTCTTTTAAGCTCCTACTTTCTGAGAAAAGGCTCAAATCTTAAGGAAGTTCTTTCCAAACGCTAGCCCTCTAAGGATGATACTCTAAGGCGCATCAAAGGAGAGTTTCATGTTTGATGCTGCTTCACTTGCCCTCTTTATTACAGCAACCCTGGCCTTACTTTTAGCACCTGGCCCTGCCGTACTCTATATTGTGGCACGAAGCCTCGAGCAAGGCCGCATGGCGGGCTTAGTTTCTACTTTAGGCGTTGGGTTTGGCTCACTGGTTCATGTTATTTTTGCTGCCCTTGGACTTTCAGCTCTGCTCACGCAAAGCGTCATCGCTTTTAGTGTTGTCAAATATTTGGGCGCAGCCTATCTCATTTATATGGGTCTTCGTACTCTTACGCACAAGGCTAAAGCAAGCACAGTTCAACCTCTTAAAACCCTGTCTTACTCTGATATATTTACCCAAGGTATTATAGTCAATATCCTAAACCCTAAAACAGCCCTTTTCTTTCTGGCGTTTTTGCCCCAATTTGTAAACCCAGCCAAAGGCTCGGTTATCTTGCAAATTGTCATTCTAGGCATGATTTTTGTGCTTATGGCAATCATGAGTGACAGCATGTACGCGCTGATTGCTGGCACCGCAAGGCAACTTTTATCAGGAAATATTCTTGTTGCCAGAATCCAGAAATACCTAGCAGGTACCATTTACATTGCCCTTGGTATAACAACGGCCTTTTCAGGGGGGCATAGAAGCAAATAAACCAGCAATCTTATCCATTGACAGTGCGTTATCTGCAAGAAAACCAATAAGGTTAAGCGTATAGCGCAGTCTTAAATAGCTTCCTCACCTGCTAAACCTTTTGCTGACCAATTGTGCGCTGCCTTGTCTTTACCATCATGTTAGGATAAAACCCTATGGCACGGGCACTTCTTAGCGTCTCTAACAAAACAGGAATTATCGAATTTGCAAGCCTACTAAGCAAATTGGGCTACGAACTTATCTCAACGGGCGGAACTTATCAAACCTTAAATGAAGCTGGCCTAGATGTGACTAAAGTTTCAGAGGTCACAGGCTTTCCAGAAATTCTGGATGGTCGGGTGAAAACCTTACATCCTAAGATTCATGGGGGCATTTTAGCCAAAAGAAGCTATGAGCATTTGCAAGAATTATCAGAGCATGAGATTAGCCCTATCGATATTGTGGTGGTTAATCTTTACCCTTTCCGTGAAACGGTTGCTAAAGCCAATGTCAGCGAAGATGAAGCTACCGAAAATATTGATATTGGTGGCCCTACTATGATTCGGGCTGCAGCAAAAAATTACGCCAGCGTGCTGGTCGTAGTTGACCCAGATGATTACAGCAGAGTTGGCGAAGCGCTAAATCAGGGAAATACAGATACCCTTCGCCGTGAACTAGCCAGAAAAGCCTTTGCCCATACGGCAGCCTATGACAGCGCCATTGTGAGCTATTTTGACCGCGGCACTGATTTACCTGAAACTTTGAACCTTGCTTTGGAGCGCAGCGAAATCTTGCGCTATGGCGAAAACCCCCATCAGCAAGGGGCACGTTACCGCGAAAAATCAGGCTTTTGGGACAATCTCAAACAACATAAGGGGACAGGGCTTTCTTATCTAAATGTCTTTGATACCGAGGCCGCCTGGCAACTCGTTCATGAATTTAAAGAGCCTGCCTGCGTTATTGTTAAACATGCCAACCCTTGCGGTGTAGCGATAGCCTCAAATATTAGTGAAGCCTATGACAAAGCTTTTGCCTGTGACCCTAAGTCAGCATTTGGTGGCATTGTGGCGCTAAACCAAGTCATCGACAAAAAAACAGCCGAACATCTTATGGAAAATGCCAAGGCCGATGTGATTATTGCTAGTGGTTACAGTCCAGACGCGCTCGAGCTGGTCATGAGCAAACGTAAAACCATGCGTGTACTGGAAGCGCCTGCGCCTGGTCAAGCCAGTTTTGAATTAAGACGCATTGATGGTGGTTTTCTGCTACAAAATCCTGACACTGTCAACATGGACAAAAGCGCCTGGAAAGTGGTCACTGAGGCTCAACCAAGCGAAGCCGAGTGGCAAGACCTAGAAATGGCCTGGTTGGTCTGCGCTTACACCAAGTCCAATGCTATTGCCCTAGTAAAAGATAAGCAGGCTGTCGGCATAGGTGCAGGGCAACAAAGTCGAGTAGATGCCGCCGATATTGCTGCCAAAAAAGCCGAGGGTAGAGCTGTAGGTGGGGCTTGCGCCAGCGACGCTTTTTATCCGTTTAGAGATGGTCTAGATGCTGCTGCAGCAGCAGGCGTAAAAGCTGTGATACAGCCCGGTGGTTCGGTCAATGATCAAGCCATTATAGACGCCGCCAATGAACAGGGCATGGCTATGGTGTTTACCGGCGAGCGTCATTTCAGACATTAGGTAAAGACTACAGGCTATTAAGCATTAACTTTGCCTCATCTGCATAGCAGGAGCTTTGAGCAATGAGTAGCTCGAGCTCCTTTTTTAATTCAGCAAGGGCGCAATCATCGCCTATTTCATCAAAGTAAGTAAAGCCCATTTGCAGGGCATCAAATGCAAATTGTGCATCTTCTGCAGACATAACTATCCTTTTGTTATTTCAATCAGTATAGTCAGTCTAAGAGCTAAAACCCAAGGACAAAAGTACTGAGCACCTCAATTTGATAAATGAAAACTAACATTTTGCACATTTTTTCTTAACACCTGTGAGCTATAGAAGGTATCATTTGTTAAGCCTTACGTTAATTTCACCCTATGACGTATAAAACAAACCATTCGAGATTTCAAATCTAGCCTTAAAACATTATCTGCACCAAAGATAAAATGTCGGTTCTTCTACCAAACCCGATCATACGCCTAATAAACGCTAACGAGATTTATACCGTTCCCATCGGGGTTGCTATTCATTTCAACGATCAAAAATCACAAGTAATTCTTAAAGTATTAATCGTAAAGGGTATTAGTGATGCATCCTCTAAAGCCCTAGCATGTTAATCTTTGCTCACGGCAAGCAAACTTTAGCTTTTCGAGTCCATACTTTAGCGAAACAGCCTGATAGCTTTAAACCTAGGTTTATTGCCCATGTAAAGGAGTCAGTTGTGTATACCCTCATTAAATCAATTACCCCTAAAGCCCTGGTCATTGAGCAATTACCTGCCTTGGTTATTTCGATTGTAATAGCTGAAACCTTTTACAAATTTCATAGTTTTACACTCGAGTGTCTGGCATTTCTAGCAACTTGGTTTGTGATTGATCTTTTAGCTGGCTCTCTGTTAAGACGTCCTGCAAACAAATAAGACCAATCTCAACATTCTCAACTGAGATTTTCCTGCTAGCCATATGCACATGATTCAGATACGATTGCCTTATGGGAAAACTCTCAACACACGTTTTAGATACGGCTCAGGGCAAACCTGCTGCTTCTTTGAGTATTGATCTTTATTACTTAGGCGGCGAGTCCAGACAACACCTTGCCAGCTTTAGCACCAATCAAGATGGTCGTACCAGCGAGCCTTTACTGGCGGCTGAAGATATGGTCACAGGTATCTTTGAGCTGGTTTTTCATGTTGGTCATTACTTTGATGCTCAGGGTCTAGATTTACCCGAACCCAAATTTATAGAAGATGTTCCTGTACGCTTTGGCATTGCCGATGCAGCGCAAAATTATCATGTACCCCTCTTGGTCTCGCCCTTTGCTTACAGCACCTACAGGGGTAGCTAATGCTCGAGCTTGCCCAAGAAATCATGACCCGCTGCGACATTTTAGCCCGTTACAGTGAAGACCCCAAAAATCTGACCCGAACGTTTTTAACCTTACCTTTTAAAGATGTACATAAGGAAGTAAGCGACTGGATGCAAGAGGCAGGGATGGAGGTCAAAGTTGACGCCATCGGCAATATCATTGGACATTATCGGGGAAAACGAAAAGACGTGCCAAGGTTTCTGATAGGCTCACACCTCGATACCGTACGCAATGCTGGCAAATATGATGGCATGTTAGGTGTGCTGGTTGGCATTGCTGTAGTAAAAGCCTTAAATGCTAAAAAACTTCCGTTTGCCCTTGATGTCATTGGTTTTTCAGAAGAAGAAGGCGTGCGCTTTGGCGCAACTTATTTTGGCTCACAAACCATTACAGGAACATTTGACCCACACCAGCTTGATTTGCGTGATCGCAATGGCATAAGTATGCGCGAAGCTATTGAGCGCTTTGGCCTTAATCCTGATCATATCGAAGCATCAAAGTACGACAAAAAGCAAATGCTGGGCTACGCTGAAGTGCATATAGAGCAAGGCCCCGTGCTCGAGAGTTTAAACCAACCCATTGGTATTGCCGAAGCCATTATTGGACAAAGCAAATTAGAGCTTAGCTTTATGGGCAAAGCTGGTCATGCAGGGAC
>JAHEBB010000344.1 GCA_024642575.1 Trueperaceae bacterium
ATTGGCTTGCACCAAAGGCAAAACCTTTCGAGAATCACAGGTCGCCTCAATATTGGTAAAACCATTCATTTCAAGTAATGCCTGTAAGAAAATGACGTTTGCTTCCACGTCATCCACAATGAGGATGCGGGCACTAAGTAATTTTGGGCGCAGACTTGCCTGATCACCAATCATAGGCTCAACTCATGCTCAAAACTAGGCTCAAACAGGAGATTGTCATGCGTGGCTTGTAAAAACGCAACCACCACATCTGGATCAAATAGAGTGGCTGCCTGCTCGGTTATGTAGTCAAGCGCTTCATCAATTGTCCAGGCTTTTTTATAAGGCTTTGCCTGAAGAAGAGCGTCATAGACATCGGCAACAGCAACAATTCGTGCGGCAAGTGGGGTAGCTTCTTCTTTTAATTCATGAGGATAGCCTGTACCATCCCAACGTTCATGATGACTTCTAGCAATATCAGCAGCCATTTTAAAAAGATCTGAATTGCCTTCAGCGAGCATGTCAGCACCAATTTCACAGTGCAGTTGCATGATATTGCGCTCACTTTCGGTGAGGGCATCGGGCTTTAGCAAAATCGTATCGGTAACCGCCATCGCCCCAAGATCATGTAGCTGGGCTGCTTTGGCAAGAAGCCTGATAAAGTCGTCGCCGCAGCCCAGCTGTTCAGCTGTAAGAGTTGCCATATTGGCGACTCGGCTGCTATGTTTACCACTTGGGTCAGTGGCACTTTCAGCGACCCGTGCAAGACAACTAAGAAGCTGTTCGCTTGCTGACTGCAAGCTAGCTTCACCCGACCTCCAGGAATGGCTGGTTAAAGACACAATACTTTGCAAGTCCTGGAATACCTGAATTTGCTCGAGCCTTAGTTGCTGACTCTGGGGTCGATCTTTAAGAATTTTTTGGGCTAGCCGCAAGAGGTCAAGCGTCTCGACAGGTGCAGAGGTCTGATTTTTCTCGAGCTGTTCAAAGCGAATACTTTCAACCAATTGCATTAGCTTTGGGATGTTAACTGGCTTGTACAAATAGGCAAAAGCCCCTGCTGCCAGTAACCGTTCGGTGGTTGTTTCTGTTGCATCGGCACTCAAAATAATGATGGGGATGCCTTGCGTTTCAGGGAAGGACTTAAGCTGCCTAAGCACCTCCTCCCCAGAAATATCTGGTAAGTTCAGGTCAAGCAAAACCAGTTGAGGTAATTCTTCGCGAATCAGCTTTAGCCCAACTTCACCTTGCATAGCGGTGCGCAATTGGGTATTGGGCATTTTGCTAAAAATCTTGCGAACCAGTGCTACATTGGGCAAATCATCTTCAACATAAATTACCCTTAGCTGGGCATCATTGAGTAAAAAATTAAGTTGCTGGTCTTCTATAGGTTTAGGGGCAGCAGGTAATTCGACAAAAAAGCTCGAGCCCTGATCAAGTTTGCTTGCTACCGAAATTTTTCCACCCATAACTTCAACCAAACGCTGAGTTAAAGCCAGACCAATACCACTACCTTCTACGCTGCTATGTTCGGCACCAAGACGGTCAAACGGTATAAAGAGCCTATCCAGCTTTGATTCCGGAATACCAGAGCCAGTATCACGAATACTAAACTTAAGGTGGCCCTCCACAAGCTGCCAGCCGATAAACACCTGCCCAGCTTCTTGGTTATATTTGATTCCGTTGGAAAGCAAATTGATAAGCACTTGTTTTAAACGCTGATGATCGCCCATAACACTTAAGGTTTTATCAAGGTCAGGCTCGAGTTCTAACTTTACCCTACGGCCTTTGGCAAGGGGCTGCATAAGGGTAATACATTCTTTAACGATACGCTCACACAAAACGGGTTCTATGGTTAAAGAAATACTACCTGTTTCTATACGTGAAATATCTAAAACTTCATTAATAAGATCCAGCAAATGCCGACCCGCACCCAAAATGCGGTCAACATTTTCTGACTGATCTTGATTGAGTTCGTCAAGCTCGAGCAGTTGAGCAAAGCCCAAAATGGCATTCAAGGGGGTGCGCAACTCATGGCTCATTCTAGACAAAAATTCATTTTTTGCCTTATTAGCCGCCTCAGCAAGTTCTTTAGCAGCAATAAGCTCATTGCTCTCTTGCTTACTTTGCGTTATATCAGTAACAGTAGCAATCACGCCTAAAAACTCAGTACCTTCAAATCTTGGAATGGACGTCACCAAAACGTCAACCATTCGCCCTTCAGCATGCTGAATACTAATCTCAAATGAGCTGGGGGTATTCGTTTCGCAGAGTTCCTTATACTCATTCCATTTATCTTTATATTTTTTGCTTAGTCCAAAGGGTTGCTTACCCAGAAGATCCTTTGCAGTAAACCCTGTTATTTCTTGATGGGCTGGATTTACATATTCATATTTCCAATGTTTATTAATGACGGTAATGCCTTGGGCTACGGTTGCCATAACCGCTTGCGCAAAATCTCTTTCTTGTTTGAGCAGTTTCTCAGATGCTAATTGCTCGGTAATATCAGTGGCTATGACCATAAACCCAGAGAACTGCTCATCTTGATCAAGCATGGCTTGAAGCTCTGCATCAACCCAATAGATCTTGCCCTTTTTATCATAGTTCCAAACCTGAAGCTGACAGGCCGATTTAGATTTTAGCTTTTGCTCTAAATGATTTCGTTGCTTCGGTTCTGCATCATGGGGCAACATAACTTCAAGCAGCTCTTTACCCTTGACATCTAGAAGGTTATATTCGGTTAAGCGACTAAAACCATCATTTAACCATTCTATTCTGCCATTACTATCGGTTATAAGAACGGCATTGCTGGTTCGACTCGCAACCAGCGATAGTTTTCGCGTTTTGGCTTCACTTTCTTGTAGAGCCCGCTCATAAAGGTGTCGCTCACTCAAATCCCTAACAACCACAACTTTAAGGGCTTTTTCCTGAAACCACAAGGCACTTTGAGACGCCTCAATGGGGAAAGTGTGACCATCTTTGTGGGTTGCCACTATGGTCATAAGATGGGTTTTACTTGGGTCACTATTTGCATCTTCTAAACCCTGAATAAAGGTGGCAATAGGTTGGCCGATCATTTCAGACGCCTCAAAGCCAAAAATGCGCTGGCTGGCCGGGTTAACCAGCTCGAGCTCGCCTTGCGCATTTACCGTCATGATGCCGTCTACCGCATGATCTAAAACCGCAGCCAACCTTTTATTGTTTAAAATTAGGTTTGCCTCTTTAATTTTAAGCTGACCAGCAACTTGGTTTAGCGCTTCTTCAAGCTCCTCAAATTCTACAGCCACCTTATCCAGCTTTAAATCAACCTCAGGGAAATTGCTGAGGGACATAGCGTAGCGGGTTGCATTTTTTACGGCCCTAACAGGGCCTTCCAGATAAACAAGTAAAAAGATAATCGCAATGACAAAAGCAGAAAGGGCAATGAGAAATATATCCTGATAGGCGTTTCGAGACTTCGTCAGCAGGCTTAATTCTGAAAGCTGAAGATAAACCGAACCTGTTTGCTTAGATAATTCAAACCAGCGTCCCATAGTATTGGACCCTGATGACTTGAGCTGGTCAATCTCAGACCGAGAAAGCTCTTTTTTGATTACAGATAAATCTGATCGATTAAGACTAATCAGGGTGGTGTTTTGTAGTAGTTTGACAGATTCAACTTTTGGCAGGCTTAAAACAAGTTCTATTTTGCTAAGTAATTCAGCTTCAGACAAGTTTGGACTGATAGCATTTTGCAATACCGCCCCTAGTTCGGTGAGGTACTGAGATTCTTCTTTTAAAACTTTTTGCGTCTCGAGGTATAAAATTGCGCATACGGTAATACTGGTAATTAAGAGAGCAAAGATAAAAAGCTGAACACGTAGCGTTCTAAATAGGTAGCCTTGGCGTTGCCAATATCTAGGCGTCGCTGGCGTGTTTAATCCTGAAGTCGACATAATTTTTTTTCATACTGTTCGCGTTTCCAGGAATTATTACTTAAACAATTAGTCTTGCGAGCTGGCCGACTTTGGTCAAAGACCAAATGGTCAGTCAAAAAGGACATTATATCTTGGGTGCGGCCTTTGGCTAAAATGCAGTTCATAAGTTTGGATATTGCTTTTAACACTACAACCCATCCTAGTAAGGTTTTATTACCCTTTTATTACGCATTTGTTACAACCTGAGTGCAAAGTGTTCGGGCAAAACCCAGTTCAGTTTGGCTCGAGCGCAAATTACATTCTAGCTATAGTATGCACAAGGACTTTTGCCGCCTTTAACAAGTTTTTTACATCCTTACTGGTTTTGGCTTGACAGCGCAGCAAGAGTGAAGATCTCTCACCTTCACGATCAAGGCGAAACTCGAGCCAGGCTTTATCATCAAAGGTAAGTTTGAGGTGTTCTTCCTTTGCCACATTAAGTACCTTATGGTCAGCTAAAACCTCAGGAATAGCTTGCATGAAGCGCCTGGGCAAACGTTTGGTTTTTAGCTTAACTTTATCCGTACCAAAACTTTGCCGCCAATCGGTGTCTTCGTAGCTAGCAAGTAGTTTTGCCAAGGGCATAGTCTCGGTGGCTTGTATTTGAAGGAGCATAAGCGCGCAGGCAAGCGCATCTTCTCTAAGTAAATGTAACTGCCAGGTTTTCCCAGTGCTAAGCAGACCATCATCTGAGATTAAATCGCCTGTCACCAGCGCATTTATGGTTGCTTTAAATCCTGCTTCGGTCTCGAGCCAAGTTAGCTTATGGGTCGGCAGTTTAGAATCAAAAAGATGAAAGCCTTTTTCAGTCTCGAGCCTATGTAAATAGTCAAGAATAATATGACTAACCTGATGCCTATTTAAGCTGATGCCTTCAGGTAAATACAAACCCAATTTACTGCCGTCACTATTGGTGTTTAAATAAAAGAGTAAATCATCCGTTGAATCCCGCAAGTGAAAATCGTGCAATTGGTCATCACTCATTTTGCTGGACTGAATCTCCTCAATCACCATCTTCAGCTCCGTTTGGGTAGCAAACGCTTTTAGCCAACCTTCCATAGCACCTGAAAGGGCGTTATGAATGATTTTTCCTTTAACCCGCCTTAAAACACTTAAATCTAGGAGTGACTTCAAGGTTTCAAAATAACTATCTTGTAATTCAATGAGCTTTACACCCTTCGACCTTGGCTTTGAACTTTCGTTTAACTCTAAGGTTTGAAGGCGGGCATTTAGTACCTGATACTTATCTTTTGAAAGCACTTGTGCGCCACTATCATAAATCTGCAAACCGCCATAGGCTTCAGGCAATTGCGAAGCTGACAGCATAATGCCAGCATCTACCTTTAGACCCCTTATCGCAAGGCGTAAAACAGAGGATGGCACCGGGCTACTGCTTAAAAAAACGTCTATGTTTCGTTGGTCTAGCTCTTCTGCCAGATGTTTTGCAAAAAGATGATGGTTAAAGCGCCGATCATAGGCGATAATCACACTTTGACCCTGTTGTTCTTTAAGATAGGCTGCGTAAACTTCCGCAATCAAACTTAGATTTTTAAAAGTAAAGGTATCAGCAATAACACCATGCCAACCTTTTGCTGAAAGTTTAAGAGCATACATAACGAGGCAGTTTCTCCTATAAGCAAAATTATCCCGATTAGGAATAAATCATGCTTCTATTTTTATAAGAAACTATTACATTTTGGTTACGCCTACTCTAGGAAACGACAAATGCCTAGTCGTTTAGCAAAACAACGCCTGATAACTCTGGTTTAAACCCAGGTCAAGCAACGCAAAAATCTTGCCTTCTTCTTGCGGCAGCCGTTTGAAACGGTCACTTAGAAAGCCTTTACGATGATACTCGAGCACCCGAACCTTACCCTCACCTAAAGGCTCGAGCTTAAGCCGAAGTACCGTACCTGTAGAAAGCGTTCTTTCAACCATGACGCTTTTGTCAAAAAGATGTCCTTGATAAATCATAGTCATAACGACAGCCCTTCGTCGCCAAAACAAAGTATACAGACTATTGCATGAAATATCTGGTCATGGATGCA
>JAHEBB010000345.1 GCA_024642575.1 Trueperaceae bacterium
TGAAACCCTGTTGAGGTGGTATAGGGGGTAAAGGTCTGAAAAATGCCTGCCTTATAGTCAGCTTCAAATTGCTCGGGTAAAGTCGTTAAGAAATCTTGAACAAGCCCTCTATCGGGTGTATCTTGCCAGTTTTTGGGCGAGCTTCCAGGTTTAAAGTGGGAGGCAAAGTCATCACTAACCTTAATGGCTAAGCCCGATAGACTATAAACCAGACGCTGCTGCACCAAGATGACATGACCCGCGTTCCACAAGATATTATTGTTAAAACCCTCTGGAATATAACTAAGCTCTTCATCTGATAATTCCTTAACTACCTTAATAAACCTTTGCCTGATGTCTGAGATAAGCATGGTTTTACTCCTTATTAAATGGTTTGCAAGTTGGCGGCAGATAGTGCTAACGTCTTGGCTCGAGCATATCTAAATATGAGGTTTTAAGCTAGGCCTAAATTTGACACTTATTCTGACCTAAAAAGTCAGTGTGATAATGCTTAGCTTGTTTAAGCCTATGATCAAAGATCGGAATTGATGATGCATTATCAATTCAGCTTGGTCTTAGCGGGCGGATTTTGCCAGATTTATTAGTACTTAGCCTTCCAAATAAAAAGCAAGAGCTGAATCAAAATATTAAATACTTCAGGCAAGGGTACTTGACAAATCAAGTCTTTACCTCTAAACTTCCAATTCGCGGGTCGAAGAAAGTTCGTTATCTAATCCCACTTAGAACAGCAACGGATTTTCAGAACTTACCCGCAACTTTTATGAAAGGAAGTCTCGCCCCAGCGAGGTGAACTTATGAATCAAGATTTTAATTTTAGCCTTAGCTGCGCGCTCGAGCACTCGCCGATAGCCTATAATGGTTTACGGCAGGCTTAAGTTGCTTAGATGGTGAGCATCTTCCTAAATTTATATCCAAACAATTAAATCTTAGAAAAAATACTTAGCTCACCCTAAGTTTGCAGCATCAGAATGAAGTTACCTTTGATGGGCCAAAGCTGTTCGCTTATCGAGCTTGCTTATCATCAACGTTTTAAGCTTTGAATAAAGCTAAATCTTCCTTTTATGGCCTGAAATGGCTTGACCTAAAACCTTATTTTAGACTTTTCGATTTAATAAGGTTTAAGTAAAATTTAAGTTTCTGTTTTCTAGACTCTGTCTTAATAAAGGAGGATCAGTGAAAGAATCAAAGGTTGCCATAATTTTTTAGTTTATTAGCAAGTTAAGTATGTTTGGTTCCTTGTGGGCCGAAGAAAATTCGTTATCGACTTTTATTCGGCATGTCGCAGGTTCGAGCCCTGCTCAGCACCCTATTTTGGTGCTGGTAGCTCAGATGGTAGAGCAGCTAAGTTAAAGCATTCTGGTGGAAGGTTTTAACTTTTTCGGATTTTCACTCCTTGCCCACATTTTTCAAGCGCTAGGTCAAATGGTATGACGCGAGCTTTTTAAGCTCGAGCTAAAGGTTCAAATCCTTTTAGCGCTACCACAAGTAGGCCGAAGCATAACGGTTATCGGTTAGAGCACCCGTAAGGAAGGTCGTCTGTTCAAGTCAGACCTGAGGCAACTCAGTAGCTCAGTAAAAAACGCCGTTATGCACCCCTTGCCTGCTTTATTTTACGCGGATAAGCCGCTAAGGTTATTGCCTTAAATTCACTTGCTTATTCGCTTATTGAACGCTGGTGTTATTTGTCACAGGTATCATCTATGAATTTGTTAGAGAACGTATTTATAAAAAGATGCTTTCTGAATAATGATGATATCTTTAAGGGCAGATAATACCTCTCTAGAGAGGTGTTCAAGATGCAAAAACTACATAAGCTTTTTCGTCCTAACGCAACGGCACAAAACCGCCCTATCGACGCCACACAGCTAAAAAACAGCGCAGGCGGCTATGTTTGGGAAATAGACCCTTGGCAGCGTCTTGACCGCTTTCTGACTTTAGGTACTGAGAGCGGAAGCTACTACGCCAGCGAACAAACCCTGACGGTTGAAAATGCTGAAAATGTCATGCAGTTGCTTAATGATGAGGGTGTGCGTGTGCTCGAGCGTGTTACAGAACTAAGCACCCAAGGTCGCGCTTATAAAAATGACCCTGCCCTGTTTGTTTTGGCTTTGGCCTTTACGGTTTCTGACGTTGAAACAAGAACAGCTGCTCAAAAAGCACTGCCTTTAGTAGCACGTACAGGTACGCATCTTTTTACCTTTATGGAATATGTAAACAGCATGCGTGGTTGGGGTCGGGGTTTGCGCCGTGCGGTGGCAAACTGGTACGACAGAAAAGACTTGCCTGATCTGAGTTACCAAGTAAGCAAGTACGCTCAGCGTAACGGTTGGACGCACCGCGACGCCTTGCGTTTGGCGCACCCTAAAACCACAGATGTGCAGCGTGACGCTTTGTACCGCTACATTACAGGTCAAGCTGACAAGTTAGCCGAGGTTCAGGCTGACTTTGCAGATTACCTAAACGCAGTAGAAGCGGTTAAAGCGGAAACAAAGGTTAAAACGGTAGCTGAAACCATCCGCCGTTATAACCTACCCAGAGAAGTTTTGCCTACTGAAATGCTAATGCATGCCGAAGTTTGGGAAGCACTCTTTGAGCGTATGCCCATGACCGCTATGATTCGTAACCTGGCTACCATGACCCGTGTTGGTTTGCTGACGTCTATGTCTGAAGTGGCTACTACGGTAGCTGAGCGTCTTACCGATAAAGAAAGATTACGTAAGGCTCGAGTTCACCCCATTCAGATCTTGGCTGCCCTTATGACCTATGCAAGGGGTCAGGGTGCTAAAGGCAAAGGCACTTGGCTCCCTGTGCAAAGGGTAGTAGATGCACTGGATGAAGCTTTTTACCTGAGCTTTGAAACGGTAGTGCCCACTAACAAACGCATCATGCTTGCTCTTGACGTTTCAAGCTCCATGACCTGGGGTCAGGTCGCTGGTGTGCCTGGGTTAAGTCCTAGAGTAGCAAGTGCTGCTCTTGCTCTGGTAACAGCAGCAAGCGAACCTAGGCATCTGTTTACGGCCTTTTCGCATCAGTTTTTGCCTTTAACCATTAGCCCTCGCCAGCGCCTGGATGATGTGATAAAGCTGATGGACGATATGCCTTTTGGCGCTACCGATTGCGCTTTGCCTATGCAGTACGCGCTTGAAGAAAGGCTCGAGCTAGACGCCTTTGTTATCTTGACCGATAGCGAAACCTGGTTTGGTAAGCAGCATCCTGTTCAGGCACTAAACGATTACCGTCAGCGTATGGGCATTTTTGCCAAGCTTGTTGTTGTCGGTATGCTAGGTAACCGCTTTAGCATCGCTGACCCTAAGGATGCAGGCATGCTTGACGTGATTGGTTTTAGCACCGATACGCCCAGCATCCTCGCAGATTTTATCCGAGATGAAAACAGACATTAAATTCTGGGGCGCAAGCCGCGCCCCAACCTTCTAAACTAGGAGAATTGTGGATAAGTTAATGAATGCACCAGGAAAAAACATCTTTGGTGCCCATGATCAAAAAACGCTAATTCAACTTGCCGATGTGGCGAGTCGCGCTGAGCGTGTCGCGCTTATGTCCGATGGGCATATGGGTTACATCATGCCTATTGGTGGGGTGGCTGCTTATGACAACAAGATTTCTGTGGCAGGCGTTGGCTTCGATATTGCCTGTGGCAATGCTGCCATTCGAACTGACCTCAAACTAGCGCACCTCGCCTCAAACTTGGGCGAACTTGCCAACGATATTGCTGAGCAAATCTCATTTGGTATTGGTCGTAAAAACAAGGCAGATGACGCGCCAACAAAAGACCCTCTGTTTGAAGATAGTGCCTGGGAAATTGTGCCGACCAAAAAAGGTGTGCGTCAGCGCCTCTTAGATAAGGCTCGCAATCAACTGGGTACAGTGGGTTCAGGCAATCATTATGTCGATGTCTTTGCCGATGAAACAGATACGATTTGGGTTGGGGTGCACTTTGGCTCGAGAGGTTTTGGGCATACCGTTGCTACGACCTTTATGGCGCTCCATCAGGGAAAAGGCTGGGAAGAAAAAGCCACTGAAGCCGAAACGCTCTTAAGCCTTGACGATGAACTGGGTAAAGATTACTGGGCCATGATGAATTTAGCTGGGCGCTACGCTTATGTTGGGCGTGAATGGGTGGCTCGCAAAGTGCTAGAAATGATGGGTGCAAACGAGCTCGAGCTTATTCATAACCACCATAACTTTGCCTGGAAAGAAACCCATAACGGCAAGGACTATATCGTGGTGCGTAAAGGTGCCACGCCAGCTTTTCCAGGGCAAAAAGGTTTTGTAGGGGGTAGCATGGGCGATAATGCCGTAATTTTGCAAGGGCGAGAAAATGCCAGTGAGGTAACCAAGACCTTGCAAGAAGCGGCTATGTACTCAACTGTTCACGGCGCGGGTCGTGTGATGAGCCGCACTGAGGCCGCAGGCAAGTGGGATTATAAGCGCAAAGTGCGTAAAACTGCAGGCAAAGTCAGCATTGAAATGATGCGTGACTGGCTTGCTGAAAAGCAGGTCATCTTGCGTGGTGGCGGGCTTGATGAAGCGCCGCAGGTTTACCGTAGACTCCCTGAAGTGCTCGACTCTCAAGGGGAAACTATAGAAGTTTTGCATACCTTAAAACCCCTGATTGTCGTCATGGCAGGCGAAAACGAGTTTGACCCTTATAAAGACTGAATCAAGATTCAACGCCCTATAATCCAGTAGCAAAAGCTACTGGGTTTTTGTTTTGATAAAGGTTTTACGGTTTTTTGACGCTACGGTCTTAAGCTCATTTTAAGATTTTTCGCCGATTCCTTTTTTCTCAAACGTTATAACTAGGTTAGTTTGCTGAGCAGAAAATGGCGAGATAGTGGAGGCACATGAAAAGACCGCTTTATTTTTTAATTTTATTCGGATTGTTTGGTTTGACCTTTGCGCATGATTGGGCAGAGCTTAAGTCAGCTGACTTAAGCAGTCAAAGGCTCGAGCAACTTATAAGCATTGCAGAGCAGGAGCAGGCTGCTATAACGGCAAAGCTCGAGCCCCTAAATGCAGGTGCGAGCGCTCTTGACTGGCTCGAGTGGCTCGAGAATGCCCTTTTGCTCTACACCTATGAAGGTCAAAAGGCATTTGAGCAGCGTTTGCTTGAGACGGGTTATCAGGCGGATGGCGAGGAAACTATCTTGCTTTGGCAACATGAGATGGCGCAATTGGCGCAAGTCTATGACGCATCTTTTGCTAGCTTTGATCAGGTAGCGCTGAGTGCAGAACTAGAAACCCTAAACCCAGCCGAAGACCCAGAACTTTATGCAAGGGCTAGCCAACTCAGCTATCAACTCACGCTGACAGAGGTTAGTGAAAATGACAAGTCAATGCTCGAGCCTTATCTTCCTCGTCTAAGCAAGCTTATTGAAGTCGCCAGGAGCAGCCAATGAAGTATCTTTTTAGCTTGGGGCTTTTTTTCTTTTTTTCACTTGGCTTTGCCTGGACGCCAGAAGTTTTTGAAGTTTATTGCGGAGAGTCTTATGCAGACGCTGGTACTGGAGCCATTACCGCAGTTGTTGCCTCTGATCTGGCAGAGTCTTTAAAATCGCTAAACGCAAGGTCTTACCTATTTTATGACAAGCTTTACGGCATTTATGACCCCGACATTGCAGGAAACTCCGACTGTGTATCTGCTGGACGCAGAACAATGGTTGGAAGTTACGCTGCTGAAATTTCGCAAGCTCTTAAAAATTTGGGTTTTTCGTCACCTTCTCCCAAGCGCTTAGGTCCGGTCGTTCAAGGCAAAACAGGTGCTAAGGTCATTCGTATTTATGCAAAAGAAGGCTTTGAAAGCATAGCAAGTACACTTGCTCCTTGTAGTAAAGGTGAACAATTTGATGATACGCGGCTGTCGCTTATGACCTACAGTGCTGGGCAGCTTAATAATTCGCCGCCCATGCAGCTCTATTACATTCTGGC